>NZ_JAMYMA010000028.1:0-59502 GCF_040318275.1 Mesorhizobium sp. M1217
GGGCGACGACGGACTTGCCGCCGACTGATGACAAACCGCTCAGCGGCAGCGCAAGATCGTTCATGGTGGGTGTGGTCTCCGGGAAATGGTTCGGATCGGCTTAAGCAACCAAATCCTACGTCATTTCAACGATCAGATCCCGAGCAGCCAGTCAGTATTCGACCGTCGCTGGCGCCTCCGCCCACTGAGGCCTTGTGCTTCCTCCAGCGAGTCAAGCCGATCACCATGCGTGTCGCCAGTTCTGGTGCTCACCCACGTGCCATTTGCGATCTTGTGTCGGTGAGAGCACCGCAAGCACCTCCCCTGCTAGAGCGCAAGGCGGCTCGCGTCGCCGTGTTGTTACTATTCTTCGCTGTGGTCGGAGTTTTTTCCTTGGCTTCGGAATCGGGACATTCGGCTTTGCAAAAAAATAGGCCATCGTGGTCGATCGTCACGCCCCCGAGTTCGGCGGCACGATGGGACGACAACGGCAGCGCAAGCTCCATTTGCGCGAGGGGCTCGTCCCTTCAACTACTTGATGCATTTGCGCTTTGCGTACCTCCGTGCATGTTGCTCGATGCCAGGCGGAGATCTCCGTCTCAAACGATCGCGCATCGATGCAACGCCCACGCGTTGATCGCCATGATCGCGGCGATCGCTTTGCCGCGATCGCCGCCGCCGTTTTCGAGCACGACAATCATGCCGGCGGTTCGGCAGCGATGCGCATGCAAAAATTCACAGATGCATTCTAGCCAAATGCTAGCTGCCCAGCAAATGTCCGGCATTTCGCAAGGCCCCTAGGAAGAGACTGGCATGGCCGTTGGCATCGATCTTGGCCTGCATCGACAGGGGCATGCTGTGCCAGGTCTCCAAGGGCGCAATGAAATGTGAGAACGTACCGTTGACGATGCAATGGTGGGTAACAAGGCCCTGTCTGTCCAACGCCAGCACGCCGATCTGGTCGCCCTGATATCGGATGGCTGCGACCCGCTGGACCCCCGCATGACCGTCGACCCGCACGTCGAAAAGCAGGATGCCGCGGCTCCTGGTGGCTACCTCGGCGGCCTTTTCAGCGAAGCTTAAGGAGAGCGAGCGGACGCTTTCGACCGCCAGCCGTAAAACCATCAAATCCAGTTCATCCACTGCCATAAGGTACCTGCGCGCAACACATGGGTGATAGCAATCGACCACACCGCTTGTTCACAGATGTCGGCTCACGACCGATCATTCAGGGTTTGCCGGTCGTCCATTGACCGAGGGCGTGCTCCGGTTCGAACCGATCCTGAAGCGGAATGCGCTGGATCTACGGAACCCGAGGCCAAAGTTGCCGCGACAATTGATGTCGTGATCATTCCAGACATCTGCATCGGCGTCGCTGAACATCCCACTGGTAAGTCCGTTCTCTTGCGGCAAGCCCATCTTCGGGCCGTCTTGTACCTGAAACCCTCGCGGTGGCGTCCCTCGAAGCTCTGGACCGCCGGGCGCTTGATCGTCGAGAACTTTGTTTACGAAGGTCCGGACCTCCTGCAGAGCATATTCCGGTGCGCTCGCCTTTGAGCATTCCGCTGAAGCGTGACGTTTCGCTAGTCCGTGTTCCTTGCAGGCTCACCGCGAGGGCGCCTTGCACACAGCGGCACGTCAGCGCATGAAACTCGTCCCCCGTTCACTTCACAAAATGGATTTCCTGAAGTACTGGGAGCGCAGAGAAATCTCCGGTCGCAGCCTACCCGGTTAAAACAAGGACCCAAAAATGAAGACTCTCGTCGTCTGCTCCGGCGGATTGGACTCCGTTACCCTTGCTCACAAGGTGGCAGCGGAGCACGAACTCGCCGGCCTCCTATCTTTCGATTACGGCCAACGGCATAGGAAGGAATTGGGCTTCGCCGCCCTTTGCGCGGAGCGACTGAGCGTCCCGCACCGCATCATCGACATCCACGAGATCGGCGGCGGCCTTTCCGGCTCCGCGCTGACCGATAATGTGGACGTGCCCGACGGGCACTACGCCGAAGACACGATGAAGGTCACGGTGGTGCCGAACCGGAACGCCATCATGTTGGCCATTGCCTTCGGCTTCGCCGCAGCGCACGGCGCTGAGGCGGTGGCGACGGCCGTGCATGGTGGGGATCATTTCATTTATCCCGACTGCCGTCCGGCCTTCATCGACGCTTTCCAGATGATGCAGGACCACGCGCTCGACGGCTACGCGGAGATTCGCATTTATGCACCCTATGTGAATCTCACGAAGGCGGACATTGTTAGGAATGGAGCAGCATACGGCACGCCGTTTGCGCAGACCTGGTCCTGCTACAAGGGCGCCGAGCGTCACTGCGGGAGGTGCGGGACCTGCGTCGAGCGGCGCGAGGCGTTTCATCTCTCTGGGCAGCCGGACCCCACCGACTACGAGGACTCCGACTTCTGGCTCGATGCGCTGCGAAGGAGGACCGCGTAATGTTCCGCATCACCAAGGAATTCCACTTCTCAGCCTCGCATCAGCTCACCTCGTTGCCACCCGATCACCAATGCGCGCGCCTGCACGGGCATAACTACATCGTTGAAGTGGAGCTTTCAGCGAATGGACTGAACGACAACGGCTTCGTGCGCGACTATCACGATTTGGCGCCATTCAAACGCTACATCGACGAGAGCTTCGACCACCGACATCTCAACGACGTGCTGGGACATGAGCAAGTCACGGCGGAATATCTGGCCAGACATTTTTATGAATGGTGCAAGGCACGCCTGCGCGAAACCTCGGCCGTGCGGGTGAGCGAAACGCCGAAAACCTGGGCGGAATACCGGCCATGACCGATACGCATCCCGCAATCCGCGTGAGTGAGATTTTCGGGCCGACGATCCAGGGCGAGGGCGTGCTCATCGGTTTGCCGACGGTCTTCGTCAGAACCGGCGGGTGTGACTATCGCTGTTCCTGGTGCGACAGCCTGCATGCGGTGGACAATCAATTCCGCCATGAATGGGAGATGATGTCCATTGGCGCGGTGTGGCAAAACGTGCTTGCGCTTTCCGGTGGCCGCCCGCTGATGGTGTCGCTGTCAGGCGGCAATCCGGCCATCCAGCCGCTCGGCGCGCTCATCGAGCGAGGCCATGGTGAAGGTTACCGTTTTGCGCTGGAAACCCAAGGTTCGGTGGCCAGGGACTGGTTTGCCGACCTTGACGTGCTAGTCCTCAGCCCAAAGCCGCCGTCAAGCCAAATGACGACCGATTGGGCCGCTTTCGAGGCGTGCCTCCAGGCGGCACAAGGCAGGCCGCAAGTCGTGCTCAAGCTCATTGTTTTCGACGAAAGTGACTACGCCTACGCGAAAGACGCCGCTGCGAGATTTCCGCGGCTTCCGATCTATCTGCAACCCGGCAATCACACGCCGCCACGCCCCGCAAATGAAGACGCGCCTGTCGACCTTGACGGAATATTGAAGCGCATGGAGTGGCTGGTTGATAGCGTGACCCGCGACAGGTGGTTCGAAGCCCGTGTGCTGCCGCAGCTGCACGTTATGCTCTGGGGTAACAAGAGAGCTGTGTAGCCTAGGCCCGCTTTTCACTGAAACTGCGCCGACGAATATTCGGGTGGACGGGTTGTCCCACGCTTGACGGCGCTGCCGGGGTGCTTGCGGACTTCTGCCACCGGCACCAAGAGCGTGGCCAGCCGCTTACGATTAGGATTGTTGCCGAGGCTCGGTTTCGACGGGCGTCGGCCTGGCGGGAACCAATCAAAGGTTAGCGCGAGCCACGGGTGGAATAGTATGGTGTTGCGATCCGGCGGCGCCTGCTGCAGCTGGCACGGTCCTTGCGGATTCTCGTTGCAAGGCCGAAGGGAGCTGTCGGCCGACAACCATGATCTGGCCAGGACGATTGTCGACTGCTTCCGATACAGAAAAGAGGCCACTCGACGTGGCGCTTCAGGGACTGCGAAATGGAATACGGCGCCGGAAGGCACGACCGGACGATATCGTCGCTATGCCAAGACGCGTCTGGTCCGCTCCGAATCCTGTCTTGACACGACGGTCGCCGGTCAACAGTGAAAAATGTAGCGCAATCGGTTCACGATCGACTGAGAACCATGACCGTTCCTCTGCGGTGCTCAGACTGCCGCTGAGTGCCTGGCCGTTCCACTTTCGAAATATTTGTCGAACTTTGCCGCGATGCTCCTGACAAAGGGCCGGCTTTCCGCAGGCACGACGAAGCGGTCACCATCAAGTTCAAGCAACCGCGCAGGATCTTGGAGGGCCGTGGAACTCGCCTTGAGGAGAAGTCTTTGGCCGGCTTCGCCAAAGCGCTCCACCAGCTCAATCGCCGAGAAGGCGAAGTCACACATCAATCGCTCGATGATCCAGCCGCGAACACGGTCGTCGTCGGAAAGCGCGATACCCCGAACAGCGGCCAGCCCGCCATCAGCAACCATGCGTCCATACTCGGCGGTCGAAGGCATATTCTGTGCATAGCCCTGGCGAAACTGGCTGATGGACGATGGGCCAAGGCCGATCAAGGTCTCGTAGCAGTCCTCGGTGTAGCCTTGGAAGTTCCGGTGCAAAGTCCCGGCGCGTGCCGCAAGCGCCAGCGCATCGCCCGGCTTGGCGAAATGATCGAGCCCGATTGCTTCGTATCCCTGGTCCATGATCGCCCGCGCTGCCAATTGCGATTGGGCAAACCGCTCCGCCGGACCCGGCAACCAGGCCTTGTCGATCATCGTCTGATGTTTCTTGAACCACGGCACATGGGCGTAGCCAAAAAGCGCGATCCGATCCGGTTCCAGGGTCAGGGCCTGTGCAACTGTGGAGGCGACGCTCTCCCTGGTCTGATGCGGCAGGCCGTAGAGCAGATCGAGATTGACGGATTCGACGCCGCGCGAACGAACGCCATCAACAACTGTCTTGGTCTGCACAAAGCTCTGCTCGCGGTTGATCGCTTTCTGCACCTTCGGGTCGAAATCCTGGACGCCGAGGCTCGCCCTTGTCATGCCGATTTCGGCAAGTGCATCGAGGCGGGCATGGTCCATATCGTTGGGTTCGATCTCAACGCTGATCATTGCACCGGGGAGAAAGGTGAAGCTGTTGCGCAGGACGGTTCCCAGCGCCACCAGATCCTCCGGTTTGAGCATCGTTGGCGAACCGCCGCCGAAATGGACGGCACGCACGCGGCCCTTGCCTGCGACAAGACTGGAGACGGTTGCGATCTCGGCATGCAGTGAGCGCAGATATGTGGTCACTGGTTCGTAGTGGCGTGTCTGCTTGGTATGGCAAGCGCAGAACCAGCAAAGCTTGTCGCAATACGGGATGTGCAGATAGAGCGAGATCTCATCGCCATCGTTGAGCGCCTGCAGCCAGCCACGACAAATTGCAGCATCAATGCCGGTATGAAAATGCGGCGCTGTCGGATAACTGGTATAGCGCGGGACGTTCTCGCCAAGTCTGGCAGCTAGCTCCAGTCGCATGTCGTGGTCCACCGTGTTTGCGTCGCCGGAACTGTGGATGCTTGGATGAGCCTAAGCCCTGATTTCGATCAACGTTCAGCACGGACAAACTGCCGCAAGGATTTTTCTACCGTCGATTGCTATCCTGCCCGCAAGTGGACCGGAGCGATCGAATGACATTACGGCAGGACATTCACAGTTCCGGCATTCCCGTTCTTTGCCTGTCTTGCGAGGCACGGCACCGCGGTGTCTGTGGTGCGCTCGAACCAGACCATTTGGCTCAGCTCGCCAAGACGTCGTCGCGGCACAATATCGAGCCGGGGGTCGAACTGATCGGCGACGCCGAGGCGGTCGACTGTTATTCAAACGTGCTTTCAGGCGTGGTGAAGCTCACGAAGAGCCTTTCGGACGGCCGCCAGCAGATCGTCGGTCTCCAGTTCGCGCCGGATTTTCTGGGACGGCCCTTCAAGATGAAAAGCGCGATCAATGCGGAAGCGGCAACAGCTGTCTCGCTATGCTCGTTTCCGAGAGCGGCCATCGAACGGTTGATGAAGGAATCACCGGAATTTGTGCATCGCCTGTTCAAGCAGGCGCTGAACGAGCTCGACGAGGCACGCGAATGGATGGTGACTCTGGGGCGCAAGACCGCACCGGAGAAGGTGGCGAGCTTTCTCCTCATGATCGCCCGGAACATCGGTTCCAGTGTTGACCCGGCGGCCAGGTCGGCGTGCTTCGAGCTGCCGATGACGCGTGCCGACATCTCTGATTTCCTTGGAATTACAAACGAGACCGTGAGCCGTCAGCTGACCAGCCTGAGAATGGACGGCGTGATTCGGATCGAGAACAACCGCCGTATCACCGTGGACAGCATGAGCCGGCTGGAACGGCGCTGCGGCGGCCGAGGCGCAACCGCCGTTTGAATGACACCGAAGCTGCATGGCCTACGTCACTTACTTCGTTCGGGGCAGGGCATGCTCGCGTTGGGCGTTAGAAGAAGTCGCATAGCGACAGCCCGCTCTCCATCCGATCGCATGAGCCAGGTGCGTTTCGGCCAACTCGTCGGCGAAGCATCCATCCTCGACGTGCTCGACGTGCAACCGGCTGTTCCAGGCAGGATCGCACTCGGCCGAAGTCAATACGCTTCATACGCAGGGGAAAATCGCCGTCTCCCCGAACCATGTATGTCACGAAGTTAGCGCAACGCTGGCGCTGGCTGTCCCAAGGCATTGAAACGATCGACGTTCGGCAAGGCATCGGCCTACTTTCCAGCGTCACAGAAGGCGCGCTTCCCACACCTCCAAACCCGGCCCGACCTGGGACGCCGGGCCTGTCCATAAGCGTGGCGGCCGGTGCCGCGCTTCCACATTCGATCGCCACAGTCTGATCGCACCGAACTCGATCCTGCTCGAAGCAAAATCGTGCGGCTCTGACATGGATCAGGGCGAGCAGGCCACGGCTGCGCAATAAGGCACTGCGGTTTGGCGCCCGCCGGAATCGGAAATCGGGGCTTGCGATGAAATTCGGCACAGAGATCGTCCTTCTAAGCCTGTTTGCGTTTGCGGCCCTGGTGGCTGCCGGCTTCGGCGTAGATGAACCTTTTCGGCGGCATATGTGGGTTTTGTTCTTCGCCGTGGCTGGCTTCACGGCGATTCTGTTGCGCAACACGGAGTTCAAGCCGGCAGTTCCGATCGACCCCGCCGCTTACATGGATGGGCCGATCCGCTACGGTGCCATCGCCACCGTATTCTGGGGCGTCGTCGGCATGCTGGTCGGCGTGGTCATCGCCCTGCAGCTCGCCTACCCGGATCTCAACATCCAGCCCTGGTTCAATTTCGGCCGTTTACGGCCATTGCATACGTCGGGCGTCGTCTTCGCCTTCGGCGGCAATGCGCTGCTCTGCACGTCGCTGTATGTCGTCCAGCGCACCTGCCGCGCTCGGCTGTTCGGCGGCGATCTCGGCTGGTTCGTGTTCTGGGGCTACCAGCTCTTCATCGTCATGGCGGCGACCGGCTACCTGCTCGGCATAACCGAGAGCCGCGAATACGCCGAGCCCGAATGGTATGTGGACCTGTGGCTGACCATTGTCTGGGTCGCCTATCTCATCCTGTTCCTCGGCACGATCCTAAAGCGCAAGGAACCGCACATCTATGTCGCCAACTGGTTCTACCTTGCCTTCATCGTGACCATCGCAATGCTGCATGTGATCAACAACCTGTCGATGCCGGTCTCCTTCCTGGGCTCCAAGAGCTATTCAGCCTTCTCCGGCGTACAGGACGCCCTGACGCAGTGGTGGTACGGCCACAACGCCGTCGGCTTCTTCCTGACCGCCGGCTTCCTCGGCATGATGTATTATTTCGTTCCCAAGCAGGCCAACCGACCCGTCTATTCCTACCGGCTGTCGATCATCCACTTCTGGGCTTTGATCTTTCTCTACATCTGGGCCGGTCCGCACCACCTCCACTACACCGCCCTGCCGGACTGGGCCCAGACCCTCGGCATGGTGTTCTCCATCATGCTCTGGATGCCGTCATGGGGTGGCATGATAAACGGCCTGATGACGCTCTCGGGCGCCTGGGACAAGCTGCGCACCGACCCGATCATCCGCATGATGGTCATGGCCATCGCCTTCTACGGAATGTCGACCTTCGAAGGCCCGATGATGTCAATCAAGGCCGTCAACTCGCTCTCGCACTACACCGACTGGACCATCGGTCACGTCCATTCGGGCGCGCTCGGATGGGTCGGCATGATCTCGTTCGGCGCGATCTATTTCATGGTCCCGAAGTTATGGAACCGCGACCGGCTTTATTCGCTGCGGCTCGTCAACTGGCACTTCTGGCTGGCGACGCTTGGGATCGTCGTTTACGCCGCGGTGATGTGGGTCTCCGGCGTCATGCAGGGCCTTATGTGGCGCGAATACAACGAGCAGGGCTTCCTGGTCTACTCCTTCGCCGAAACCGTCGCCGCCATGCATCCCTACTACATCATGCGTGCCATCGGCGGCGCGATGTATCTGTCGGGCGCCCTCATCATGGCCTGGAACATCGCCATGACCATCCTCGGCTACCAGCGCGAGGAGGATCCGATGCCGCGCTCCATCCCCGCCCTCCAGCCTGTGCGATCAGGAGCCAGAAAATGGGCCTGATGGACAGACACGCGGTCATCGAGAAGAACGCCACACTTCTTCTCCTCGGGTCCCTGCTGGTCGTAACAATCGGCGGTATCGTCGAGATCGCGCCGCTCTTCTATCTCGACAACACCATCGAGAACGTGGAAGGCATGCGGCCCTATTCGCCGCTCGAGCTCGCCGGGCGCAACATCTATGTGCGTGAGGGCTGTTACCTCTGCCACAGCCAGATGATAAGGCCGTTCCGCGACGAGGTCGAGCGCTACGGCCACTATAGCCTGGCGGCCGAGTCGATGTACGACCACCCGTTCCAGTGGGGCTCGAAGCGCACCGGGCCGGATCTCGCCCGGGTCGGCGACCGCTACTCGAACGGATGGCACGTCCAGCATCTCACCGAGCCGCGTTCGGTGGTGCCGGAATCGATCATGCCGAGCTACGCGTTCCTGAAGGACATGCCCATCGAGGTGAAGGATTTCTCGACGCATCTGATCGCCAACAGCCGTGTCGGTGTGCCCTATTCAGACGACATGATCGCTCATGCCAATGCCGATCTCATGGCGCAGGCCGATGCGAATGCCGACACATCGGGCCTGGAGAGACGCTATCCGAAAGCCAAGGTTGGGGACTTCGACGGCGATCCGCAGCAGGTCACCGAAATGGATGCGCTGGTCGCCTATTTGCAGATGCTCGGCACGCTGGTCGATTTCAGGACCTATGACGAAGCCGCCGGTTACCGCTGAGGAGAATGGCGATGACCTACAATTTCATGCGGGAGTTTGCCGACAGCTGGGGCCTGCTTGCCATGGCGCTTTTCTTCCTCGGATGCGTTGCCTTTGCACTTCGTCCCGGCAGCCGCAGGCAAGCCGAGAGAGCCGCTCACATTCCTCTCAAGGACGACTGATCATGGGCAGCGAGCATATCGACGAGGTTTCGGGTATCTCGACGACCGGCCATGAGTGGGACGGCATCAAGGAACTCAACAACCCGCTTCCCCGCTGGTGGGTCATCACCTTCTACATCACCATTGCCTGGGCGATCGGCTACACCGTCGTCTATCCGGCATGGCCGATGCTGACTTCCGCGACCAGGGGTGTGCTGGGGTATTCGAGCCGCAGAGACGTCAAGAATGAACTGGCCGCGGCCGAAGTGGCCAAGGGTAAATTTGTCGCTGCCATTCAGGCGAAGACCGTCTCCGAGATTACTGCCGACGATACGCTACGCGAATTCGCCGTCGCCGCAGGTGGCGCCGCGTTCAAGGTCAATTGCGTGCAGTGCCATGGCTCGGGCGCTCAAGGGTCCAAGGGTTTTCCCAACCTAAACGACGACGATTGGCTGTGGGGTGGCAACGCCGAACAGATCCAGCAGACGATTGCGCACGGCATCCGCTTCGCATCAGACCCGGATACGCGCCTGTCGGAAATGCCTGCTTTTGGCGACATCATCACGACGGATCAGATCAAGCAGGTCGGCGCCTATGTCGCAAGCCTCTCCGATCCTGTTCAGGACACAAGCCTGATCGAACTCGGCGCAAATGTTTTCGCCGAGAATTGTGCGGCTTGTCATGGCGAGAATGCAAAGGGCAACAGGGAGCTCGGCGCACCCGACCTGACCGACGCGATCTGGCTATACGGGTCTGGCGAAACAGCCATCGCCGCGCAGGTCCGCGCGCCGAAGCACGGCGTCATGCCGGCCTGGATCGGGCGTCTCGGCGAGATCAAGGCCAAGGAACTCGCGGTCTATGTCCATTCGCTTGGTGGCGGAGAATAGGTACGCAAGCCTATTCTCGTCCTCCCCGCACCGCCAAGCGACGAGGCCCGGCGCGAGCCGGGCCTCGGCATCATCCAGAAACCGATGGGTCGGGCTTCCGGCAAAATCGTCGCTGGTGACTGGAGCTTCTCGTGCTCGATAACACGCAAATAGAACGGCTCGAAGCCGATGCGGTCAACTCCGCCAAGACCCGTCAGCCGCTCTATGCCGCACGCAAGAAGATCTTCCCGAACCGGGCCTCTGGCAGTTTCCGCCGCTTCAAGTGGTCGGTGATGGCAATCACGCTGGGGATCTACTACCTGACGCCCTGGCTGCGGTGGGATCGCGGGCCATTTGCCCCGGACCAGGCCGTGCTGGTCGATCTTGCCAACCGCCGCTTCTACTTCTTCTTCATCGAGATATGGCCGCAGGAATTCTACTACGTCGCCGGCCTGCTGGTCATGGCCGGTATCGGCCTTTTCCTGATCACATCCACCGTCGGCCGGGCCTGGTGCGGCTATACGTGCCCGCAGACCGTGTGGGTCGATCTGTTTCTGGTCGTCGAGCGAGCCATCGAGGGCGACCGCAACGCGCGCGTCAAGCTCGATGCCGGTCCCTGGACTGCGCGCAAACTCGTGGTGCGAACATCGAAACACGCCATTTGGCTGGTCATAGGGGTGCTGACCGGCGGCGCCTGGATCTTCTATTTCGCCGATGCGCCGACGCTGCTTGGGGAACTCTTCACCGGCACCGCCGCCCCCGTTGCCGACATCACCGTGCCCGTGCTGACGGCGACGACCTATACGTTCGGCGGGCTGATGCGCGAGCAGGTCTGCACCTACATGTGCCCATGGCCGCGCATCCAGGCGGCCATGCTCGACGAGAATTCCCTCACCGTCACCTATAATGACTGGCGCGGCGAACCGCGCTCGCGTCACGCCAAGAGGGTCCTTGCCGCCGGGCAGCCCGTCGGCGACTGCGTCGACTGCAATGCCTGTGTCGCGGTGTGCCCGATGGGGATAGACATTCGTGATGGCCAGCAGCTTGAATGCATCACCTGCGCGCTCTGCATCGATACCTGTGACGGTATCATGGACAAGCTCGGCAGGGAGCGCGGACTGATTTCCTATGCGACGCTGGCCGACTACAACGCCAACATGATGCTGGCGACCCCGGGCGGCTCCGGTTCAGTCAACCCGTCACTGGTCAGGAGCGCTGACGGCCTGTTCTCCGACAAGGTGGCCCGTTTCCATATCCGCAAGATCTTTCGACCGCGCACCTTCGTCTACATGGGCGCCTGGTCGGCGGTCGGTCTCGCGCTGCTCTATTCGCTGCTGACCCGCGAACGGCTCGAATTGAATGTCCTGCACGATCGCAACCCGCAGTTCGTGACGCTGTCCGACGGTTCGATCCGCAACGGCTACATCGTCAAGCTGCTCAACATGATCCCCGAACCAAGAACGATCATTGTCACGATGCGGGGCCTGCATGGAGCCGAAATGAGCGTTGTCGGCATCGACCTGCCGGCGGATCGCTCCTTCGCCATCCCGGTCGAACCCGACCGGCTGAAGATGCTCAAGGTTTTCGTGCGTCAGCCGGCAGATCAGGTTCGGGGTGCAGCGCAAAGCTTCAAGTTCCGGGTCGAAAACAAGGCAACGTTCGAGTCGGACGAATACACGGCCACTTTCAACGCACCGGAGATCGCCAGATGAGCGACACCTCGCGACAATCCCGCGAATTCACCGGCAGGCATATGCTGTTCACCATCCTTGGCTTCTTCGGCGTGGTCATAGCGGTCAATCTGACCATGGCGACGCTCGCCAACACGAGCTGGACCGGCCTTGTCGTCGAAAACACCTATGTGGCGAGCCAGCAATTCAACAAAAAGGCCGAGCAAGGGCGAGCTCAGGCAGCCCTCGGCTGGACTGGCAAACTAACCATCGCAGGCGGTGAGGTCCGCTATGGCGTCACCGACGCCGCCGGCAAGGCGGTTCCCTTGCATGGCGTCAAAGTGCTGTTTCGCCATCCCGCTTACGAGAAAGAAGATGAGTCCATCACGCTCGCCGCCGCCTCGGGCCAGGAGTTTGTACTGCAGCACATCCCAAGGGACGGTGTGTGGATCGTCGAAATCGACGCCGATGCCGGTCTGGCAAGACCTTTCCGCGACGTGCGCAGGATCATGATCTCCGATGGAGCGCTGCAATGAGCTGCTGCGCGCCAGGCGCCGAAATGGCATTGGACCTGGAAAAGGTCACACTGATCCTGCCTTCTGGCCAGGAAATCAGACTGGCGAGCCGCTCGATCGGCGAAAATCTTCGCCAGACCGACCTCTCGGTGCCGGCTGTACATTGTGCTGCCTGCATCCAGACGATCGAGACGGCGATCGGCAAGCTGGATCGCGTCGAAGACGCACGTGTCAATCTTTCGACGAAACGTGTTTCGGTCCGGTGGCGCGGCGAGGAGGTTCCGCCATTCGTCGCCACACTTGGACGGCTGGGCTATGGCGCGCACCTGTTCGATCCCGAGGCTGACGGGAAGGACAAGATGCTCTCGGAACTGATCCGCGCCGTCGCGGTCGCCGGCTTTGCGGCGGGCAACATCATGCTGCTATCAGTCTCCGTCTGGTCCGGCGCGCAAGGCGCGACCCGCGACCTGTTCCATTGGGTCTCGGCCTTGATTGCCATTCCTGCGCTCGCTTTCGCCGGCGGCATCTATTTTCGCTCGGCCTGGAATGCGCTGCGCCACAGCCGCATGAACATGGACGTGCCGATCGCGGTCGGGGTATCGCTCGCTTACGCGATGAGCCTCTACGAGACGATTAACCATGGCGACCATGCTTATTTCGACGCGTCGGTGTCGCTGCTGTTCTTTCTGCTGATCGGCCGCACGCTGGATCACGTGATGCGGGAACGGGCACGGACGGCCGTAAACGGACTGGCTCGGCTGGCGGCGCGCGGCGCCATGGTGCTGCGCGAGGATGGTTCGCGCGACTACTTGCCGGTTGGCGAGATCGAACCAGGAATGGAGCTCTTGATCGCGGCCGGCGAGAGGATGCCCATCGACGGCAGGATCATTGGCGGGGCGTCGGATCTCGACTGTTCCCTGGTTTCCGGGGAAAGCACGCCCATAACGGTGGGCCCGGGGGCGCAGGTCCAGGCCGGTACGCTCAATCTCACCGGTCCGCTGACCATCGAGGCGACGGCCGCCGCGAAGGATTCCTTCCTGGCCGAAATGGTTCGGCTGATGGAAGCGGCAGAGGGCGGCCGCGCCCGCCATCGCAGGATCGCCGATCGCGTCTCCGCGCTCTACGCCCCCGTGGTCCACCTCACCGCCTTTGTGACGTTCCTCGGCTGGATGGCGGCGACCGGCGACTGGCACCGGGCAATAACAATCGCGATCGCCGTTTTGATCATCACATGCCCGTGCGCGCTCGGTCTCGCCGTGCCGATCGTGCAGGTGGTCGCTGCGCGGCGGCTGTTTGAAAGCGGCGTCATGGTCAGGGACGGCTCCGCCATGGAGCGCCTGGCGGGGATCGACACGGCATTGTTCGACAAAACCGGCACGCTTACGCTCGGACTGCCCAGGCTGATCAATGCGCCGTCCATCGATCCGACGATGCTCGCCATGGCGGCCGAGATGGCAGCGCATTCCCGCCATCCCTTTTCGAAGGCAATCGCTGGCAATGCAGCCTTTGCCGGCCAGCCGAAACTCGCGTCCGTCAGCGAGCATCCGGGCTTCGGCATCGAAGCCATCGCCGAGGGCAGTACCTGGCGGCTGGGTCGCCGCGGATGGGCTGAGTGGAAAGCCCGGACCGGCGGCGAAGGCAAACAAGGCTATGGCGGAACCGTTCTGACGAAGGACGGGGTCATTGTCGCGACTTTCGATTTCGAGGATGAGCTGCGTGCCGATGCCAAGGCGGCCATCGAGCAACTGAACGGCGCCGGCGTGTCGGTGGAGATGCTGTCGGGCGACACAGAAGCTGCCTGCGGCGAAGTCGCGGAAGCACTGGGCGTCGAGCGCTTCGTTCCCGCGCTGCTTCCCTCCGGGAAGGTCGAACACATCGAAGCATTGACGCGAACTGGCCACAAGGTGCTGATGGTCGGCGATGGGCTCAACGACACGCCTGCATTGGGCGCCGCACACGTTTCGATCGCTCCGGCCACGGCGGCGGATATCGGTCGCAACGCCGCGGATTTCGTGTTCCTGCGTAAAAGTCTTCTGGCGGTCCCACTTGCTTTAGACATTTCGCGGAAGGCCGGACGGCTGATCCGGCAGAACATCGCCATCGCGATCGTTTACAATGGCATCGCCGTGCCGGTCGCCATTCTGGGGCACGTTACGCCACTGATCGCGGCGGTCGCGATGTCCGCCTCGTCCCTCCTGGTCATCGGCAATGCGCTACGCTTGCAAGGTTTCGTGTCAAATGCATCGGTGCAAGATGCCCGACATGACAAGCACTCCGACATTGGCGCACTGGCACAATCCTCATGACGACGCTCGCCTACCTCATACCTGTGGCCCTGTTCCTCGGAGCGCTTGGGCTGGCCGGGTTCCTGTGGGCCTTGAGGAGCGGCCAATATGAAGATCTCGATGGCGCCGCCGAGCGGATCCTGATCGACCGCGACGAGCCACGCAGCTGACCCAGCCTGTCCTGCGACGACTCGCTCGAATATTTTCCGCGGTTGCTTCGCGTCATGCCGATTTCGGCGCGCGACGGGTGCGAACGGATCAGCCAGAATACGTTGCCGAACTTTCGGCCAGGAAAGGGCCGCACCGAACGGGAAGCCGGCCATTCGATGATGACCTGACCAGACCATGGCGTGGCGATCGACCAGTCGACCGTGAACCCGCCGTTGCCGTGTTTATCGAGCCTGGTTGATCCACATCAGGGTTATCTCTTCATAGGCATGGTTTATTGAGCATTTTTGAACGGAGAACGGATGTCTAACGGACGGTTAGGTCGCGTGGAGACGCTTGGGGAGATGAGCCGCAAACCGTGGATCGATTGCGATGCGTTCCAGTGCCCTTCGTCGCAGATAGCCGACGCAATGGCGGCACGCTGATGGCCGGCTCTGTCGATAGATTCGACGTTATTGTCGTCGGAGCCGGGCCGGTCGGACTTTCCTTCGCCGCATCGCTTGCCCAGAGCCGACTCAAGGTGGCAGTGGTTGAACGGCAGTCGCTCGAAAGCCTGGCGAATCCGGCTTTCGACGGTCGCGAGATCGCGCTGACCCACGCATCGGTTGGAATCCTTCGCGAGCTCGGCGCCTGGGATGCCATCCCCGCTTCGGACAAATCACCGCTACAAGGCGCGCGCGTGCTCAACGGATCGAGCCCTTTCGCCCTGAGCTTCGATTCTCCCAGCGGATCTGGGGAACCACTCGGAATTCTGGTCCCAAATTGTCGGATCCGCGACGCCCTGTTCAAGATTGTCCGCTTCCAGGATCATGCCCGGCTGCTGTGCGGCCACTCGGTCGTCAATGCAACAACCAGCCACAAAGAAGCAGTCATAACGCTCTGTGATGGCAGGCAATTGGCCGCTCGGCTGCTCGTTGCAGCGGATTCGCGTTTGTCCGCGACGCGCGACCTGCTCGGCATTGGCGCCGACATCAATCGGCTTGGCAACTCCATGCTGATTTGCCGGGTGAGGCACGAGCGCGCCCATCACCAGATCGCGGTCGAATGGTTCGATCACCATCAGACGATAGCGATGTTGCCGCTCATGGAAGGCGTGTCGTCGCTGCTTCTCACTTTGCGCTCAAGCGAGGCCGACAGACTGCTTGCTCTCGACGACGATTTGTTCCTCATGGAATCGACGAGCCGGTATCGAGGACGCCTCGGAGAGATGACCTTGGCAAGCACCCGCCATGCCTATCCGCTGGTCACGACCTGGGCGCACAAGTTCTGGGCTCCGAGTGCGGCACTGATCGGCGATGCTGCCCTCGGCATGCACCCGGTGACCGCGCATGGCTTCAACATCGGCCTCAGTGGCCAGAAGCAACTCGCCGATAGAATCCTGGCGGCATGTCGCGAGCGCCGCGACATTGCTGATCCCGAGATACTCGGCAGATACGAAAGCCGGCTGCGTCTGTCGGCGGCACCGCTCTATCATGCTACGAATGCGCTTGTCGCTCTCTACTCAGGCGAGCACCCGGCGGCACGGCTTGCAAGACATGCAGGGCTTCGCTTTGCCCAATATCTTCCCTTTATCCGCCATGGCATTTCGGCCATGCTCAGGCGGTGAATCGCAGGCAGCGCTGCCGCTTTGGAACGCTATCTCGGCCCGGCTTCCTTTTGTCTCGCCGGGCGCGTTGATACCGTTGGCAGGGCTGCTTCCATGGTGACGTTGCCGATCCTGGGATGATTCGGATCAAGGCACGCGTGCGGGCAAGAGCTCGATGGTCAGACGGCAAGGCCAAGAGCAGACGTGCGCCCCGAAGACATGGTGAGCGCACTGGTTACCCCCGCTGGATAGTTAACCCGTCCTTCAGTGGGCCTGCGTAAGCTTGTCCTCGCGAACAACGATGGGAGCAAGCTGGTCCGTCCATGGCCCCGAAGAAAGTAGACACGCTGGAGGCCAAAATCCGTCAGGATCAGCTTGCTGACCTGAGGACCGGCCTCTTCGTGTCGATGCCGATAAGCGGTATCCTGTCAGGCCTGATTTGGGCGGTGCACGCCCTTTCTGGCAGCGGCTTTGCCGCTGCAATCTGGTTCCTGGTCGTCAATGCGATAAATGCCGCCCGCCTTGCACTCGCGCGTTATCAGCTAAAGGAAACGGGGCGCCATGACGGTTTAGTGGGGGTTTTGCCGCGGCTTCGCTGGTTTGGCATCCTTGCTCTTCTGGCAGGGTTTGCCTGGTCCTTCCTGGCCGTCCTGACTGTTGGATACACGACACCTCAAGCACCGCTGCATCTGGTCATTCTGGCGGGCATTTCCGCTGGTGCGGTTACATACGGCAGTTCGTATGCCGCGGCGGCGACCAACTTCATCACACCTCCGCTCCTCATCACGGTGGCTTGCCTTTTGGCGAAAGGCAATTTTGAAGACTACATTCTGGCTTTTACCGTTCTGCTCTTCATGGGCGGCTTGGTTCGAGCTTCGTTTGTTGGGCAAGCACGGTTCCGCGAAGCGAGCCGCCTGAGGCATGAGGCCGAGCGGCTTGCGGCGGAGATGAAGGCCAGTTCCAGGCAGGACCACCTGACGGCCCTTCTCAACAGGCGTGGCCTCGAAGACGCAATCGGACGTTTCGAGACCGCGGATGGCCCCTTCGTGGCAATGCTGGTTGATCTGGACGGGTTCAAATCCGTCAACGATACCTACGGTCACAGGACCGGTGATGAACTGCTTGTCAGGATCGCCCGCCGCATAGAGGAGGAAGCACCGGAAGGCTCAACGCTCGCTCGTATCGGCGGCGATGAATTCGTGCTGTTTTTTCCCTCAACGAGGGTTTCGCTTTCTGCCAGTGATCTCGCCTCCAATATCATAGCCAAAATTGCCCGACCCTATATCGAGGTCGCGTCCGTCCGTGTCGGGGCATCGATAGGAATATACCTGGCGGAAAGCCCGGGCCTGACGGAAATGTTGTTGCGGGCGGATATCGCCCTTTATACGGCCAAGCGTCGTGGCAGGAACGAATTTTGCCTGTTCGATGCCGAACTCGACAGGGAACTGCAACGCCGCCAGTCCGTCGAACGGGACCTTCATTCGGCGATAAAGACGAGAAGCTTGCAACCTTGGTTCCAGCCGATCGTGAAACTCGACACCGAGGCCGTGGTCGGTTTTGAAGCCTTGCTGAGGTGGTCCCATCCGATTCATGGTGCCATCTCTCCACCCGAAATCATCACAGCTGCACGCGAAACCGGAATGCTTCAGCTGCTGACGCAAACCGTCTTCGCCGACTGTTGTGCTTTTATCGACGGCTTGGTGAAAGCTGACTGTCGTGATTTCCGTGTGGCGATGAATGTTTCGCCGCGCGAACTGGAAGCCGGCGATATCGACGACATGGTTTTGGATGGTCTGGCGGCAAAAGGCCTCCCTGCAACGATGTTCGAAATCGAGATTACCGAAGAATCCCCGGTGGACCCGGACAGAGTGGATGAAAAGCTCGGACGGCTTTCACATGCCGGCATTTCCATCGCGCTCGATGACTTCGGCACCGGCTTTTCCACGTTGGCATCGCTCAAGGACAGTCGGATACGCAAGGTGAAAATAGACCAGGGCTTCATTCGCGGCTTGGCCAAATCCCGAGAGGACCGACTGCTTGTCAAATCGGTCATCGATCTCGGTAACATGCTCGGGATCGAGGTCATGGCCGAGGGCGTCGAAACAGAGGCGGATCGGCAAACCCTGCACAAGCTTGGCTGCAGGACCGCTCAGGGCTTCCTGTTCTCGAAGGCGGTGCCTCTGAGCCAAGCACTAGAAATGGCAGTCAAACAGCACGCGAACCAGTTGTGACCGCTCCAGCCGCGCTGTCTCTCGCGGCCGTGCGCTCATGAATGGCGGCTATCTGAACTTCCTTGTTTGAAGAGCATGACAATCCGTGCTGTGCGTCAGCCGGCGAACAGTTCTTTGTAGCCAGTCGTCACCATCCAGTTCGCCCGGTCGATATGGCTGCGAAGAGCCTTGCGGGCGCGGACCGGTTCAAGGGCCGGGTCGATGCCGAGAATGAGATCAGCCATCTCCTCTTCGCTGGCATTGTCGGCGCAGGCATCCAGGATCCGCAGGTAGATCGTGAAATGCTCCCTGTCGTAGCTCGTGAGGTTCTCCGACCAGGGGACTTCGTCGCACAGAGTTGAGCTTCGAGTCTCATCTGTTCCCATTGATCGATTCATGCCTGCGAACCTCGCCTGTTGAGCGCCCGCAGCATATCCCAAAATGGGATAATCCGAAACCAGGATTAGTCGCTGATCCGGTCTTTACCCGACCGGTTCGCCTAAATGCCCAAATCTCTTCGATCGCCCCGCCACCAGCGGTTCCTGGCCCAGCTGGTTTCCCTGCGCAAGGCCAAAGGCCTGACTCAGGCGCAGGTGGCCGAGAAGCTTGATCGTCCCCAATCCTTCGTGGCCAAGTACGAGGGTGGAGAGCGGCGTCTCGACGTCATCGAGTTTCTCGACTTAACTGCGGCGCTTGACGCTGATCCGTGCGAGATTCTGTCCAGCCTGCGGTCCTAGCGGGCGCCCGCGCGCCTAACGGCTCGCGCCGGTGCCGTGAACCGAGCGCGCTTTTCTTCGGCAAGCTGCCATTCCGCTGCGGGTGGGTCTTTACCAGGCCATGCCGATATAGGATGATAATCCTAGGTGGGGCGATTCCTCAACGGAGATCGCAATGGCTAGGACCAAACTTTCCAGGCAGCTTTCACAGGCTGAAATCGAGCGCTTTCTGGCGGACGCGGAACGGCTGCACAAGAGCATCGTCCAGCCGCTTCTATCACCTAGCAGCGACCATTACCGGGCTCTCCAACACACCCATGAAGCGCTGTTGAAGACGGTGAAGGATATCACGGGTAAGGATGCGCCGTTCATTCAATGGTTCGGAACAGGACCGCTGAATTAGACCCGACTTGTAGACCCCATGCTGCAAACGTCGCATTCTCTCTTCGGGGAGAAGGGGCGTGGGCAACCATCGCTATCAGGACAACTCCTGGCTGGCATTCTTGCCTTCGAATCGACCCTGCCGCTGTCGGCTGCATCATCAAAGCCAATATAAGCCACAAACGGGCGAGCGCGTCTATCATGATCCCGGTCAGGAATATTACTGGGACACGCGCCTCAACCTGTTGAAAGGCGAGCGCTGGCTTTGTTCGGAGGAAGCCGCGCGCACGGCGGCGATGTCGTCGAGTTTCTCGACGTAACTGCGGCGCTTGACGATGATCCGTGCGAAAAATCTGTCCTGGCGGGCGCCCGCGCGCCTGACGACGCGCACCAGGTGCTCGTGAACCGAGCCCGCTTTTCTTCGGCAAGCTCAGGCGGTCTCGGCCATTCGGCTTCGCCCCTTGGCGTGGGCAGCCCTTCGGGCTGAGACGGCCGCCGCCCTTGCGGGCGGCGCGGTTTGTCTGTTGGCCTTTCCCGGTGGCGCGGGGTGGGCGGCACTCCCTTCTAGGCCCGCCGCGGCAGCCCGCAACCCTTCGCGTGCCGCTCAGGGTCCTCCTCTTCGTTCCGGTCCTTCGGATGCGGTCCGCCTACCACGGCGGGCCTTTCCGGTCGCGACTCGCCGCCCACCCCGCTTCCGGGGAAAGGCGCGGCGATTGGCGAGCGGAGGATGAGACGATGCATGCAAACAGCAAGCGTTGTGCCAGCACAGAGGCTGGCGCAGGCAAGGGCGGGCGCCCGGGCGCCAGCCTTTATCAGGAGATCACCGACCGCATCATTGCCGAACTGGAGCGCGGCACCGTGCCATGGGTCAAGCCATGGGGCAGCGCAAAGGCAGGCCTTGGCCTGCCGAGAAATGCATCCTCTGGGCGCATCTATTCCGGCATCAATATTCCTCATCCTGTGGGGCGCGGTCATCGAGCGCAGCTATCCCAGCCAGAACTGGCTCACCTTCCGGCAGGCGCTCGTCCTTGGCGGCAATGTCAGGAAGGGCGAGCGCGGCACGACCATCGTGCATGCCGACCGCTTTGTCCCCAAGGACGAGAAGGAGCGCGCACGCCACGAGGGCGATGAACCACAGGCCGTGCCTTTTTTGAAGCGCTTCACCGTCTTCAATGTCGCGCAGTGCGATAATCTTCCGGAAGACCTCTATGCGGCCGCCGAGCCGCTGCCTCAGTGCGAGATCGTGCCGCAGGCCGAGACGCTCATTCGCGCCAGCGGTGCGGATTTCAGGGTCGGCGGCGATCGCGCTTTCTACATGCCGGGCAGCGACCACATTCAGGTGCCGCCGCAGCCGGCGTTCCATCACCAGATCGACTATTACCGGACCTGCTTTCACGAGCTTGGCCACTGGACCGGCCACCCGACGCGGCTTGCTCGCGACCTCTCCGGCTCGTTCGGCTCCAAGGCTTACGCGCGTGAAGAATTGGTCGCCGAAATCACTGCCGCCTTCGTCTGCAGCAATCTCGGTATCGAGCCGACCGTGCGTCATGCCGATTACATCGGCTCATGGCTGAAGGTGCTGCGCGAGGACAATCGCGCCATCTTCCGTGCCGCCAGTCTTGCTTCCAAGGCCGCCGATTTCCTGTTTGGCCTTCAGGCCGATGCCGAAAGCGAGGCGCAGGAAGGGATTGCGGCATGACGATGCGCGATCCTCAACTGACCGCGAGCGAGCCGACGCCGCAAGGCGAGCAGATGCTCATTCCCGGTGTCCGGCCGATCACCACGCGCGATCGGCTCACCCTCCTGATGGACGCGCCGATGTGTCCGCGCGCGGCGCAAAAGCCGCTCGATATCGGCCTCTTCGATGAAGCCAGCAGAAATCAACTCGACCTGTTCTGACAAGGAGTCTTTCCATGATCCTGATCACCGATCCACTGCGCGCACGACTGCTCGCCAATGGCGCCGCCGAGGCCGACATCGACCATTTTCCCGTTGTGAAACTGTTTAATCCCTCAGGTGCCGCCACGTGGCTTTTGACCGAACTCGACGCCGATGGCGACACGCTGTTCGGCCTTTGCGATCTCGGCTTCGGCTTCCCCGAACTCGGCAGCGTCAGTCTGGCCGAGCTTGCATCCGTAAAAGGTCCGCTTGGCCTCGGCATAGAGCGCGACCTGCATTTCCAGGCGCGCTTTCCGCTCTCCGTCTATGCCGAAGCCGCCCGCATTTGCCGCCACATCACCGAGACCGAGCGACTTCTGCGGCAGGCAGCAGACGCCCTTTCAAAGCCCCATTCCGAGCTTCCGCCCGACACGGCGGAACAGCAGCGCCTATAGACGCAAAAACCGTCCCGCCGCGCCGGCCGTCGGCCTCTGCGGCGGGGACAACCTCAACCAAAGCGAAAGGAGAGTAACCATGCAGCTTGCCCACATTCCCTTGGATCAGCTCAACATTTGCGCGCTCAACATGCGCCATGGAAAACGCGCGCCCGACATATCCGACATCCTGCCGTCAGTGCGTGCGCGCGGCGTGCTGGTGCCTCTCCTTGTGCGGCCCAACGGCCAACCGGAAACCTTCGAGATCGTTGCCGGCAGGCGGCGCTATTTCGCCGCGAAATCGCTTGCCGACGAGCGCGGCGAAGGCGATCCCTTGCCCTGCGCCATCATGGAGGATGGCGACGACGCCGATGCGCTGGAAGCCTCGCTGATCGAAAACCTTGCCCGCCTCGATCCTGACGAAGTATCGCAATGGGAGACGTTTTCGCGGCTCGTCAGGCAAGGCCGCACCGTTCCAGACATCGCTGCGACCTTCGGCATCACTGACCTGAAGGTCAAACGCATTCTGGCGCTTGGCGACCTCTTGCCCAAAATCCGCGAAGCCTATCGCCGCGAGGAGATCGACGCCGAGACGGTGCGCCATCTCACCATGGCGTCCAAGGCGCAGCAGAAGGACTGGCTGGCACTCCGTGCCGATCCCGATCAACACGCGCCGCGTGGCTTTCAATTGAAGCAATGGCTGTTCGGCGGCCAGTCGATTTCCACCAAGGTGGCGCTGTTTGCCATCGACGAATATCCCGGCCTGATCACCTCGGACCTGTTCGGCGAGGACAGCTATTTCGCCGATGCCGACCTGTTCTGGCAAAAGCAGAACGAAGCGATTGCCGCCAGACGCGACACCTATCTCAACGACGGCTGGAGCGAGGTGGTGCTGCTGGAGCCGGGCCAGTATTTCCACCCATGGGACCACGAGAAGACCCCGAAGAAGAAGGGCGGCAAGGTCGTCATCACTGTCTCGCATCGCGGCGAGGTCGAGTGTCACGAGGGCTGGCTGTCACGCAAGGAAGCCCGCCGCGCCCGCGAGGGCGGTGAGCAAGAAGAAACAGCCGCCAAGCCGCCGCGCCCCGAACTCACCGGCCCGATGCAGAACTATGTCGATCTGCATCGCCATGCGGCGTGCGCGCGGCCATGCTCGACCATCCCGCCGTGGCGCTGCGACTCGTGGTGGCGCACGCCATCACCGGTTCCGGCTTGTGGCTGGTGCGCCGTGAGCCACAGCGCGCGGCCAACGAGACGGTGACTGCCAGCCTTGCCGGCTGCAAGGCTGAAGCTGCATTCGGCAAAAAACGGCGCGAAATGTTGGCCCTGCTCGGATCACCGGATGAGGATGGCGTGGTCGCCGGCGGCGATGGCGACGCCTTTGCTATCGCCGGCGTGTTCGCGCGCCTCTTGGCGCTCTGCGACGACGATGTCATGCGCGTTCTCACCCTTGTCATGGCCGAGACGCTTGCAGGCGTAGCGCCGTCATCGAGGCGCTCGGCAACCATCTGAACGTCGATATGGGCACATGGTGGCAACCGGACGATGCCTTCTTCGACCTCTTGCGCGATAAGGAAATCGCCAATTCGATGCTGGCCGAGGTCGGCGGCAAGCTGGTCGCGGATGGCAATGTCGCCGAGAAGGTCAAGACGCAAAAGAAGATCATCCGCGACTTCCTGGCGGGCGAGAATGGCCGCCAGAAGGTCGAGACCTGGCTGCCGCGCTGGATGGAATTCCCGGCCGAAAGCTACACCAGCCGCGGCGGCTTCCGCACCGCCGATCAGTGGGCACAAATGCAGCCGCTGTTCGTGCGCGAATGAACCCATCAGCCTCAAGCGGCGGTTCTCTCGAGTGCCGCCGCTCAGGGCGCGCGCGCCGCTCCGGGCCGCGCCGGCTGCCGATTGGTCGTCTTGTCGAGCCAGTGCCTTGCGCGAGAAATCCCGACGCCAACTCGCCCCCATTTCGGCAGCCCTGCACCGCGCCGGGTTGCTTGCCGAGGCGCTCCGCGCATGGGCCAATTGTCCGATCCGGTTGGCGACAGAGCCCCCGCAGCCAGCGCCCTGTAATGCCGCCTGCTCGTTTGTGTCACCGGATCGCGCCACCTGTCTCCATGCGTCTCAGGGACCATTCCCCTGCGGCTGGCTTGACGACCTATGGGCGGATCCGGCCCGCCCGAAACCCTCGCCAGCAGCTTTTTTCCCCGCCGCCTGCGGCGGCTTCCTCGCGCCGCTTCACTTCAAAAAAGCTGCCCGCTCGGGTCCTCCGCTATCGCTGCGGCCGTCCCGGTTCCGGCGGTCCGGACGCGCCCATCACGGTCCGCCATCGCAGGGGAATGGTCCCCGGCGAGCACCACAAGGAGACTAAAAATGACCGCGATCGGATACGTCACCAAACAGGAAAACGGCGGCTACAAGGGCCAGCTCAAGACGCTCAGCGTCCGCGCCGACATCGACATCGTGCCCAATCAGGCAAAGAGCGCCGACACCCATCCCGACTTCCGGGTGCTGACGCAAGGGGTCGAAGTAGGGGCCGGCTGGATCCGCACCGGCGAGACCTCCGGCAAGGACTATGTGAGCCTGTCGATTGCCGCCCCGGAGTTCGGCCCGCGCAAGCTCTACGCCAATCTCGGCCGCGCCGCCGGCCAGGATGACGACGACACATACGCCATCATCTGGAACCCGGTCGACTGAACCGCCAGCCCCGAGCCCCGCCCCGCAACGGGCGCGGGGCTCTTCTCAAGAAGGGGCGGCGAAAACTCGCCCCCCACTCTTCGCCCGTCCCCAAAATGATCTCGCTCGCCGATCCTCGCCTTCGCTTGTCCGTAGCGAAACGAGGACCATCATGGACGACGAAAACGAACGCGCGGCCCGCGCGAAGAAGGGCAGTCCGTTTCTCAACACCGCGCAGGCCGCCTTCTATATCGGGCTATCCCAGCGCACGCTGGAGAAGATGCGGCTCAAGGGCGGTGGCCCGCAATTTCGCAAGCACGGCCGCTATGTCCGCTATCACATCGACGAGCTCGACGACTGGTCGAAGGGACGCGCGCAGGAGACCAGGCCCGAGGATGGCGGGCACAATTCCGGCTCGGCCGGTGAGGGAGGCCGCTCATGAGCCGGCGTCCCACTATCCGTCTGATCGGCAGCCATCTGCGGCGAATTCGGGCGCGCAAGACGATCGCCGTGGCCACAATAGGCCTCGGCCTGATCGGCTTCGCCGCTTTCGACAACCCATCGCCCTGGCTGGTCTGGAACGCCTCGGCGAGTGCGCCGGTCGGCCTCTATCGCGTCGCGTCCGGATCACCGGCTCGTGGCGATCTGGTGCTCGTCCGCCCGCCAAAACCGGTCGCCGATCTCGCCGCCGAACGCTTCTATCTGCCCAGCAATGTGCCGCTGGTCAAGCGCCTTGCCGCGCTGCCTGGCGAGCATGTCTGCGCCTTCGGCGACGCCATCATCATCGGCGGCGAGATCGTCGCGCGCCGGCTGGCAACCGACACGCAGCACCGTCCGCTGCCTTGGTGGAATGCCTGCCGCAAGCTCGCCGCCGACGAGTTTTTCCTGCTCGGCACCGATAGAAATCACTCCTTCGACAGCCGCTATTTCGGGCCGGTGCCGGCCGAAAATATTGTCGGGAGGCTGGTCCCGCTATGGACCGAGTAACCCTCCTGATGCTGGGCATGATCGCGATAGCGCCATGCGCCTGTTCCGCCGCGACCGACGCTCAGCCGGCCGCAATCTCCCCTGGTCCGCAGCTGGCAAGATGGCAGCCCTTGG
The DNA here is from genome assembly GCF_040318275.1 of Mesorhizobium sp. M1217. Lineage (NCBI taxonomy): Bacteria > Pseudomonadati > Pseudomonadota > Alphaproteobacteria > Hyphomicrobiales > Phyllobacteriaceae > Mesorhizobium > Mesorhizobium sp. M1217. The sequence continues at coordinate 25,887 of NZ_JAMYMA010000028.1, forward strand.
TAGCCGAAGCAAGCCAGCGTTTCAGCATTCCACAGCCCTGGATTTATGCCGTCATGGATGCCGAAAGCCGGGGGCAGACAAGGCTGGACGGACGGCCGATCGCCTCACACGCCGGCGGCATTGGCCTCATGCAGGTGATGCCCGGCACCTACGAGGAGATGCGCGCAGAGCTTGGCCTGGGAGCCGATCCGCACGACCCTCGCGACAACATTCTGGCAGGCACTGCCTATCTGCGCGCCATGTATGACCGCTTCGGCTTTCCCGGCCTGTTTGCCGCGTATAACGCTGGGCCGGACCGCTACGAACAGCATTTGCAGCGTGGGCGACCGCTGCCCAGCGAGACGGTTTCGTATCTGGAAGAGCTCAAGGCGGCGGGGATCTCGGCCGCCGACATGGACGCGTTCACCGGCAAATCCCGTTCCGGAAAAGCGCCGGAAATCCCGTCCGGGCAGTCGCTGTTTTTCCTGCGAAACGGTGTTTCCGCGACCGATCCGAATGGCCAAATCGTGGTGCCGCTCGGATCGGAGCGAGCAAGGTCAGGCCGGCCGGATCGCAGGTGAGGGCAGGGTACCGTGGGTCGGGCGGGGCAGGGAGGCAGGTCCGCGGAAGGCAAGATAAAGGCATCGCCTCCTGGAGCCGGCGAAGTCTTTGTCTGCACATCCTTTTTCACGGAGGCTGCCTTCAGCGTCAGGAGAGCTGCTGCCGACAAACCTCTGATTTTGCTTAAGACTACTAGGAGGCTCAATGCAGGATGAAGAGTTCAAGCCGAGCCTGGGCAAAATCGGATCGCGCGGCTCGAAGGCAGGCAAGCGTTTCGCCGGCCAGATCCGCGCCGCGATCAACCGAGCCGGCGGCGGCAGCGGTCGCCGTGGCCGCTTCATCGGAAGCCGGGCGGGGCGCGGCGGGGCTGCTGCCGCCGTTCTCAGAGCGCGCGACCCCCACGCGGCGTTTCGGCAGCGGCGCACCGTCGTCAAGGCGCGTATCGTCAAGCTGGCCGGCAAGGGTGTTGACGGGGCACGTGCACACCTTCGCTACCTCCAGCGCGACGGCGTCACCCGCGAAGGCGAGCCTGGCGAGCTCTATAGCGCCGACAGCGACCGCGTTGATGGCAAGGCCTTCATCGATCGTGCCGATGGCGACCGGCATCAGTTCCGCTTCATCGTCGCACCTGAAGACGGCATCGAGTATGACGACGTCAAGCCGCTCACGCGGCGCCTCATGGCGCAGATGCAAGAAGACCTCGGCACAAAGCTCGACTGGGTCGCTGTCGATCATTTCAACACTGGTCATCCGCATACCCATATTATCGTCCGCGGCAAGGATGACCGCGGCGAAAATCTTGTCATCGCGCGAGACTACATCTCGTCTGGCATCCGTGAACGGGCGGCCGAGCTGGTCAGCCTCGACCTTGGCCCGAGAACGGACCGCGAGATCGAGCAACGCCTGCGCCAGGAAATGGAGCGGGAACGCTTCACCAGCATCGATCGGCAGCTGCTCCGCATGCGCGACCATGAGGGGCATGTCTCACCGGCCAGCCGAGACACGTTTCGCCAGACGCTGCACCAGGGCCGCCTGCGCAAGCTCGAGCGGATGGGTCTGGCTGAGGAAGTCGGCTCGGGCCGCTGGCGCCTTGATGGCGAGCTTGAAGCGACGCTGCGCCGCATCGGCGAGCGGGGCGACATCATCAAGACCATGCACCGCGAACTGACCGGCAAGGGGCTCGCCCGCAGTGCCGCCGACTATGTTATCCATGATCGATCTGCAGAGCAGATGCAGCCTGTCGTCGGCCGCATCGTTGCGCGCGGCCTGGCCGACGAAATCACTGACCGCCATTACCTCGTCGTCGACGGCGTGGACGGCAAAAGCCACTATGTTGATATCGGCAAAGGCGAGGCCACCCAACCGACGCCAGAGGGCTGCATAGTGCGGGTCACGCCGAGGGACACCGGGCCAAGGCAAGTCGACCGCACAATTGCCGAGATCGCCACGGCCCATGACGGGCGCTACAGCATCGATATCCATCTCAAGCATGACCCGTCGGCCACCGAACGCTTTGCCGAAACGCACGTGCGGCGACTGGAGGCGATCCGCCGGGCGACCGGTGGTGTCGAGCGCGAGCCGGACGGTACATGGATCGTCGCACCGGATCATCTCGACCGTGTGTCTGACTACGAGCGTCAGCGGGCCGGGGCCGAGCCTGTCACGGTTGACAAGCTCTCATCGACGCCGCTGGAACAACAAGTCAGCTTCGACGGCGCCACCTGGATCGACCAGGAGCTCGTATCAGCTCATCCTGAGCCCTTGCGCGACTCTGGCTTCGGTCGCGAAGTACGTCAGGTCCAGGCCCGTCGACAGCAGTGGCTGATCGCGCAAGGTCTCGCGCATGAAGCGCAGGATCGGGTCATCTATCGCGCGAACATGCTTTCGATGCTGCGCCAACGCGAGTTGAACCGCGTGGCCGGCCAGTTGTCGAACGAACTCGGACTCTCGTATTCCGAAGCGCAGCCTGGTGATCGAATAGAGGGTCGATTGCGCCGCTCGATCGACCTTGCCAGCGGCAAATACCTCATAGTCGAGAAGGCGCGCGAGTTCACGCTGGTACCATGGAGGCCAGTGCTTGATCGGCATATTGGCAAGGAGGTGTCTGGTGTCATGGGTGGGGAGGGGATTTCATGGACCATCGGCCGGCAGAGAAGCGGACCAAGCATTTCGTGACATGGCTACACAACTTCTTTTGCCCGCGTTGAAACGGGTACTCAGTCCGGACGGAGTTCGCCTGCTGGTTGCCCGCGGCATCGAATTGGCGAGGGATAAATGGCTGGTCGTGCAAGATTTATCGTTCGCTCTACAAAAGCGCCGCGATCATCCATCGTGTTCCATGGTTCTGAGCCAAAACCCTCGTGCGCCACCACGGCACTCTTCCAGGTGCCACGGAAGCCGCGCCGACGACGGCGGTGCCGGCCTGGTTGCGCAGGGTTGCCCCCGACCCAAACAGTTGCGGCGCATTGAGGACATTGCAATCACTGCCGGTCCGGCCATCGGCGCGCTCAATGCGATGGTCCGCCAGCTAGAGAGGTGGGCTGGCGCCTGGTGACAGCGCCTAGGGGCTTTCGGCGGCCGCGGTACGGCGAAGCAGGCTCGCGGCGTCGAGGATGAAGCCGCACTTCGCGATGTTCTTCTGGTCACACGACCGTGAGACGAGGTCGGCGCCGCGGGCCGGATGCTATTGGCCGGGCGTGAACTGGCAGCCCATCCCGCTGAGCCCGTGACGACGAGGCGGTCAGCGACCTGGCCGGACGAGCTTCGGCAGCTTTCCGCTGCGGCATGATGACCGGCGCGATCATGACCGCCGAGCGACATCGCTTCGGCCGCACCTTCAGATGCTGGCTCGCCGACGCGGGCCCGACGGTCATTGCGGCATCTGGAGTCGAGGCCGGGTCAGACCGGGCGAAAAATCTGCTCGTCGCGCAGGAGCCCGCGTTGCGCCGTCGATCTTTCCGCCCAACTCAGCGCCGCGCCGACCAGGGCTTGCCATTCCCCCGAAACTGAGGGTTACTTTCTATGGCTGCGTTCATGTGCTTTCTTGTTTGGGGAAAGAAGGGTACGTCTACAACAATCTCGGTTTGATCTACGATGCACAGTCGGCCAAACAAGTGTTGCTGATGTTCGCTGGCTCGGTAGCAACTTCTGCAGTGGCGATGCAGCTTATATTCCTATGCTGGAGAGTTGGCTATTCAACTCGCGTAGCTCGCTTTGTCGCGGTGGAGCTTGGTCAGAGCACACTGCTGCTTTACCTGCTTCAGGGTGCCGTGTTTCGCTTCATGGATCTAATACCGTTCGGAGAGCTTTGGGATCTCACGAGCAGAATCGAGTTCGCCACTTTGCTTGGTGCGGCGATTGTTGTTACAGCGATGAGAATTCGCAGGATTGTGCGCCACCTTGGATATGTGTCGCGGAGCTATGCATAACTGATGATGTGACTGCCGACAGTTGGCATTGAAGTCATTGGCGAGCCACGCCGGCGTGGCATTCCCCTCACGGATCACTTGATCCGCCGCCCGAAGTAAGGCGTGCCTGTAGGCCGGGATCGGTCCCGAATGCTCGTAGGACGGCAATTCGCTCGGGAGCCCGATCAGATTTGAAGCTCCGCGACCGTCTGGCGCCGACCGCAGCCAATCAAAGGGCGTCTGACCGATCGTCGCGTCCATCTCCAGAAGCCCGCCTAGCAGGTTGTGGCCATTGCTGTGGCAATGCAGCAGTCCTGGATGGCTGCATCAAATAAATCCAAGATGCCCCGGGTTCGCTTCCACCGCACCACCGGGACCTTCGCTGCAGGCTAAATGCAGAAAATCCAGGCGCGCGCTGAAGCATCGTGAGAAATTCATGGATTATGTCAGCTGGTAAAATGACCCGATCCAATTTTAGTCGATCAATCAGCGCCCTTCGTCGGGGCTGTCGGTCCGCATCGCGCCTGACGGCGGCGCTATGCTGGTGCTCCTACGGCCGCCCTGTTGAACCGCTTTCTCCAGCACCGAACTGAATTGGTCCCGCTGGCGGACATTTCGATGCTTCCGCCTTGTAGGGCTTCTTTGTTGCGGCCGCCTCTGCGGCACGGCTGCGCCGACGTGACGTGCTTGGCGGCACGTTTTGTCAGGGAGGGGAAAGAGGCGCGCGGCCCTCTCCCTGCAAGCCGCCGCTGGCGGATTCCTCCGTCTGCCCGCTTCGCTCCGTGCAGACCGGGGAGACCCATAAGCGCTAACTTAGGGGTAGACTGGTCGAATCGAGATGTGATTCCTCGGCCAGATGCGAACGAATGATTCCATCGAAGCAGACTGGCAGGCACTGATATCGGGGCTGTCGCAATCCATTGATCTTGACGCGACGGCGCGGGCGACAGGAGCGCTCGTGCGTCGTCGCAATGTTGCGGACGCGGCAACATTGCTGCGCCTGGCATTAGCTTATGGCCCCGGCGGGATGAGCCTGCGCTCGGCTGCCGCCTGGGCCGGGGTGAACGATGTTGCAAGCCTTTCGGATGTTGCTCTTTTGAAGCGCTTGCGCGGAGCCGCCGATTGGCTCGGCTGCATCGCAGGCGCCTTGCTCGAAAACGCTTGTGCCAAAAGCACCGTGCCGAAGGGGCGTCGGCTGCGCATTGCCGACGGCAGTTCGATCTCGCGTCCCGGCAGTGCTGGCACGGACTGGCGGCTGCATGCCACCTACGAACCTGCGCTTGCGCGCTTCACGCATCTGGAGATCAGCGACGTCCACGGTGGTGAGAGCTTCTCTCGTGTTCCGCTTCGCCAAGGCGACATCGTTGTTGGCGACCGCGCCTACGCCCGTGCCCCATCTCTTGAAAAGGTGGCGTTGGCGGGCGCCGACTTCATCGTGCGCACGGGCTGGACCAGTGTTCGGCTGACCACGCTCGACGGCCAACTGGTGGACTGGAACGCCATCTACGCGCCCATGCAGCCCGGCGAGATTTGCGAGATGGACGTGCTCGTGGAGCATTCGGGCCCCAAAGGCAAGGGCCGAGGCAAGCCGCTCTTGCGGGCAAGGCTCATCGTCAGGCGCAAGAATGCGAAGGCCACCGAAAAGTCAGAGAAAGCGGCAAGGCGGGGTCATCAGCGACGCCGCAACACCAGACACTGCAGTTGATGACCGTCACTGCGGCAGGCTTCGTCATGCTGCTGACATCGATCCCGGCCGACGCGATGACGGCCGAGGAGGTTCTGCAAACCTATCGCCTGCGCTGGCAGGTCGAACTCGCCTTCAAGCGGCTCAAGAGCGGAATGGGCATCCATAAGCTTCCCGCACGCGATGAGCGGCTCGCCCGAAGCTGGCTCATGGCCCATCTGATCCTGGCGCTGATTATCGACGAGGCCGTCAACGACGTTCTCGACTCTCCCCCCTGTGAAGACGAAACCACGCATGGCGCAATCGCTGTCCCTTTGGAGGCTGCATAACCTTCTGCGTACTGCGATCCTCAACGCCATACTGAGCGTGCTGCGACCGGGAAAAATCGCCGCACGCTTCGCCGAAATCATTCGCCATGTCTGCGATCCGCCAAGACGGCGCAAAAACCAATCCGCCGCAGCAAGGATAGCTGCCGTGCCCTAAGTTAGCGCCTATGCCGGGGAGACCCCTCCGCCCCCCTTGCTCCCCGCTGCTCGCCGCGATGCAGGGGGACAGGCGACCTGAACCCGTGCCCAAGCCGATCTGATGGCAGAGGCGGTGGGGCTGGACATGGGCCCGTGGTGGACATACGTGCCACACAAATCCTCATGCTCGCCTAACCGGCCGCAACGTATGGCAATCCGGGCTGACCCGACGAAAGAAGGAGTAGGTCTCGGCCATTCCCGTGTCCGAGCCCAGAAAAGTTACTGGTTTCCTTACGGGCGCGATACAAAGGGCACAGGCTGGACTTGGCTGGCGGGGGCGAGGCTTGTCGACCGCTCGATCGAAAGTGAGAGACGAGGAGGAGAATCACCGACCTGCAGAGCGGCAAGGCGCTCGCCTACCTCCCTGTCAGTCACCGTTAGCCGATGGTTTAGACGAAGATAGTCCGTCCATGTCGGCGTGCGGAATGTCTCGGTCCAAAGAGTCGAGTTCTGAAGATCGCGCTGGAGGGTCCAGTCCCGCGCACCGGCACGGCTCTGAACGCGCCGCCTTTCGCGCATGCAGCTCAGAAATTCCTCGATATTCTCCTCGGGTATCGAGTACTCCACCTTGATCACGATCGGGCCGCTCCTGGGCTTCAAATCGAGGGCCAGTTCTGGTGGCCTGAAGTCGAAGGCCCCTTGATCCGATTCCTCCCATAGCCGTACCGGCAATAGCTTTCCCACAGCTGCAACCAGCAACAGCGCCGCTGCAGCACCTTCCAAAGCCCACGTCAGGGAATAGTACTGCGCGACAGCACCCCAGATCCAGCTGCCCGCTGCCATGCCGCCGTAGGTCAGGGCGTAATAGATCGACAGGGTGCGACCAACGACCCACCTTGGGCTTGCCAACTGCACACACACGTCGGTTCCGGTCCAGGTGACAACCCAGCCTGCGCCAGCGATTGCAAGCGCGATCGCTGCTACGGCCACCGATGATGTGAGAGCCAGTAAAAGGCAACACGTTGCGCAAGCAACGGACGCGAGCGTGATCAATCGATTTTGGGACGTGATGCGTCGCAAGTAGCTATTGCCAATGCCCGCGATGAAGGCGCCTGTGCCGAAGCCGGCTAACAGGACGCCGTAAACAATTGGCCCGCCCGCCAGTTGGTCGCGAACCACGAGGGGGAGCAGAGCAAGGATCGAGATGCTTGACAGCCCGAACAGGGTTGCGCGCACGATCGCCACTCTGATCTCAGAGGAGATTGCCGTGAAGCGCATGCCATCATGAATGGCCGTCGTCATCCGCTCGCGCGGAAGAGGCGAAGAGCGAACTTGCCACTTGGAGCGCAGCACAGCGCTCAACGGGACCAGGTCGGTCAGCGCAGCGAAGGCGAAAGCCGTAAGGGGGCCCAGCAAAGCCAAAATTACACCGCCCAGCGCCGGTCCTATGCTCCGAACCACGTTGTACCCCACCGACATCAGCGTCACTGCAGCGGGTATGTCGCGCTTTTCCAGGATGTCGCCGACCGAGGCGTGCCAGGCTGGATCATTCAAGGCAAAGCCGCATCCCGCCAAGAAACACAGTCCCAAGATCAGCCATGGACTGACAAAGCCCAGTCCAACAGAGAGAGCCAGCGCCGTGGATGCCAGTGCGATCAGGCAATGTCCGGCAAGCATCACGCCGCGGCGGCTGAAGCTGTCTGCAATCGCTCCAGCAAGGATCGACAAGAAGAAGGCGGGCAGTGTCGATGCAGCCTGCACGAGCGCAACCATCAGATCGGAGGCTGAAATCGTTGCCATAAGCCAGCTTATAGCCACGCTCTGCACCAGCCAGCCAAGGCTGGATATCTGCGTGGCTGTCCAGATCGAACGAAAGACCGGATTCTGAAGAGGGATCAGTGTGTTTGCCGCAAAGGGCGGGGAATCTTGACGCCGCATGACTTCTCACCTCCACCACGGAGTTCTTTCACTCACTCACTTGCTGACAGCGGTGCGCTTACGCACAGCTGCGTCACAACCAAGTTCCGATATCGCGCTCGCAACAAAGTAGATGTCGCATCCACGGTGCTGATGCGCGATGAGTGTGCCAGTTGGGCGTCAGCTGGTCTGGGTCGCGCAGCCCGATGGGGTGCGGTCTGCCCTGCGACTCTTGGCCTTGGACGGTGCTACCGCCCCGATGGCCGGGTTGTCAAACTGCCACTGTGCTAGCAGCGCCCATCCCATCCTGACAGGCATGAGCATACGACGCAGTGCATCGCTGGTATCGGAGGCGGGTGCAAGATCAAGGGTGGCATCGTCTTGACAAGTACGAGCTGGTGGGCGCCTTTGCCCGACCTACACATCGGCGATTCATGGGGCCGCCGTTCAACTCGTTGGTCTATGCGCAAAAAAACATAATACGCTTGTAAAAGACGTTTCGTGCCGGCGCAGGCGCCGAGGAGGGCGCGGAAGCCTTCACCATCGTCATCCCGCCACCGAACGTCACCGGCTCGCTGCATATGGGTCATGCGCTCAACAACACGCTGCAGGACATTCTGGTGCGCTTCGAGCGCATGCGCGGCAAGAATGTCCTTTGGCAGCCGGGCATGGATCATGCCGGGATCGCCACACAGATGGTGGTCGAGCGCCAGCTGATGGAGAAGCAGATCCACCGCCGCAACCTGACGCGCGATGAGCTCATCGAGACCGGCGGCGCGATCCTCATCAGTTGAAGCGGCTGGGCGCCTCGGCCGACTGGAGCCGGGAGCGTTTCACCATGGACGAGGGCCTGTCCAGGGCGGTGCTCGAAGTGTTCGTGACGCTCTACAAGGAAGGGCTGATCTACAAGGACTGGGACCCGAAGCTGTTGACCGCCATCTCGGATCTCGAGGTCGAGCAGCAGGAAGTCAACGGCAACCTCTGGCACTTCCGCTATCCGGTCGAAGGCAAGACGTTCGATCCGGAAAATCCGAAAACCTTCATCACCGTTGCGACGACCCGCCCCGAGACGATGCTGGGCGATACGGCTGTCGCAGTCCACCCCGACGACGAGCGTTTCCTGCATCTCGTCGGCAAGAACCTCATCCTGCCGATCGTCGGCCGCAAGATCCCGGTGGTGGCGGACGAGTATTCCGATCCCGAAAAAAGCAGCGGTGCGGTCAAGATCACGCCGGCGCATGACTTCAACGAATTTGAGGTCGGCAGGCGCCATAAGTTGCCGGCGATCAATATTCTCACCGTAGAGGCGGCGGTCACCCTCACGGACAATGACGACTTTCTCGCCGGGCTGGAGGTGACGCCGGAGCGCCAGGCGGTCTGGGACGACCTCGACGGTCTCGACCGTTTAGTCGCGCACAAGAAGATCGCCGAGCTGATACCGGCGGTTTCCTCGAAAAGGTCGAGCCGCATCGCCAGGCCTGAAGCGGCGGTTGCGGCGATCCTGAACAAGGTGCGGTCTCTCCGCGCCAACGCATCCGACACCGAGATTTTCGATCGAAATCTAAGCATCGTCGAAGATGCTTTGCCTGATCTAGGCGCCCAACCGTAGCAGGCCGCATTGCTGCGCCAGCCGCCACGTAAAGCGCTGCCAGAGTTCTTGCACCCGCGTCATTCGGCTGCCGCTTTGAAGGTTCCGCCTAGGGCCTGCATCAGATCATCGATAATGTCCTGAGGATGCTCAAGTCCCACTGACATTCGCAGTAATCCGCCTGGCGCCTTGGACTTGGCACCCTCGACGGATGCGCGATGCTCAATCAGAGAGTGGGTCCCGCCAAGGCTTGTCGCCCGGGCAACAACCTCGAGGCGGCCGGCCACGGCCATCGCAGCATCGGCTCCGCCTTTGACGATAAAGGATAGCATCGCTCCGTAATGGCTCATTTGCCGCTTAGCGAGATCGTGTCCCGGATCAGTTTGCAGGCCAGGAAAAAGTACTTTTTCGACACGCGGATGAGACGCCAAAGCCTCAGCAACCTTCTGGGCGCCTTCGCAATGCGCGCGCATGCGTACCGACAATGTCTGCAGGCCCCGCAATGCCAGCCAACAGTCGAATGGCGCTGCGACGCTGCCCTTGTGTTTCTGGACCATCCGCAGTGGGCGACCGAAGGGTGACGAGTGCGGGACAATGACGACGCCCGCCATCAAGTCCGAGTGGCCGCCGATGTACTTTGTCGCCGAGTGCATAACCGCGTCCGCCCCAACTTCGAGGGGCCGTTGAAGCACTGGAGTTGCCCACGTGTTGTCCACTACGGCCAAGGCGCCAGCCTCGTGCGCGATTTTGCAGATGGCCGAAATGTCGACAACCCGGATCATCGGGTTTGACGGCGTCTCGACCCAGACGAGGCCAGTCCGCTTCGACGTGACCGCGGCGCGCACGGCATCCAGATCGCGCATGTCGACGGCCGCAAAGTCGAAGCGAGACCCAATGTCGGTCTCGTCAATCAGCGAACGAATGCCGAAATACATGTCATCCGGCAGAACGATCCGACCCGTCGACGGATGGCTCTCAAAAACTGCAGCGATTGCAGCCATGCCCGACGCGAAGGCAATGCCATCTTCTCCGCCCTCGAGCGCGGCCATGGCCATTTCGAACGCGTTGCGTGTCGGATTTCCATCCCGGGTGTATTCGAATCCGGAAGGAAACGAGCCGTCGACGCTACGTTGGAATGTCGTGCTGGTGTTCAGCGGCAGGGACACCGCCCCCGTGGAAGCGTCGACAGCTCGGCCGCAATGGATCGCCTTTGTTTCAAAACGCATCGGTCATTTCCTCGCTAACGGGGCAGTTGCACAATTTCAGGCCGGTCATTATATTGACCGTAATAAGTGAGCCGAGGCACTAAGTCAATATAATGACCGATGTTACGACAGCGTTGGACCCCGAGCGGGTGCTTGGCCAAGCGATAGCGGTTCGGATCCGACAATTGAGGCGCGACCAAAACCTGACCCTGGATCGACTGGCAAAACTGAGCGGCTTATCCAAGGGAACCGTCGTCACGCTGGAGCAAGGCAAGGCGAACCCCAGCATCGGCATACTTTGCCGACTGGCGGCGGCGTTTTCGCTTTCGGTGGCCGATTTGTTGAATGACCATCCTTCCACAGTTCGCCTTCCTATTGAGCGGACAGAGGCGAGGACGCTTTGGACAAGCGCTAAAGGAAGCTTTGCACAACTTCATTCATCGATCTCGGGACGAACGATGTTCGAACTGTGGAGCTGGGCCATCATGCCGGGCGACGTGTTTTCCGCAGATGCTCATAGTCCGAATACGCGCGAGTTGATCTCGGTGACTCAGGGGTCCCTAAGTGTAGTGGTGGGTACCCACGCAGTAATTTTGAGCCAAGGCGAGAGTGTGCGGCTTGTCACTGACCAACCGCACTCATACGCGGCGGCATCTGATCTGCCTGCCCACTTCTCGATGGCAGTTCTTGAGCGTGGTGGACAGCGAGATCCGGGGCCCTCTTCGCCGGCATCGAAGATGCCCGGGCTCGTTCCGCAAGACACCGCCGCTCGCTAACGACCGCCCATTCGCGACAGGAGATCCACCGTTGTACGCTCCGCCCCATTTTGCCGTCCCGATCACAACACCCTGCTGACCTAATCGAGAGACATCCGCTCGGTATCCTGGTCACCCACAGCAAAGGCACACTCGACGCGAACCACATTCCCTTCGAGCTTGACGGCTCGAAGGGAGACAAAGGCGTCCTCAATTGCCATGTTGCACGCAAAAAATCGAGTCTGGGAGGAAGTTGCCAATGGCGATGAAGTCCTCGTTATCTTCCCTGCGGCCGACGCTTACATCTCGCCGAACTGGTATCCAAGCAAGCATGAATTCCATAAGCAGGTGCCGACGTGGAACTGTCTCGTCGTCCACGCCCCACGGACGCATCACTGTCCGGGATGATGAGCGCTATGTGCGCCGTAACGTGGCGAAGCTCACTCAGATGCATGAAGCCTCGCAGCCTGCCCCGTGGAAGATGGGCGACGCGCCGAAGGACTTCATTGACACGATGGTTAAAGGCGATCGCCGCCCTGGAAATCGAGATCACCGGCCTGGTTGGTAAATCAAAACTCAGCCAGAACAAAGAGGTGCGCGACATTCAGAACGCTGGTGAAATGCTGAATGCCCGAGGCGTCAATGGGATGGGAGAAGCGATGCTCGCGGCTGCGGCGGCCAAATCCCAATAGCATCTATCTTGTCCCGACAAGCCGCTGGTGCTGGATTTCCAAGGGGTGAACCTTGAGAGACAAATGCTTCGGCTCGCCGGAAACGCGACCAGCACCTGACCACCCGCTATGCGGCAGATGGACAAGAACTCAGGCCGCCATCGCCAGCCAGATCCGCAATGCCGCCGGATCGATGGAAGCTGCTTACCCCGCGAGCCTTTCCGGTCACGTCGCCTGCTTCGTCAATACCTCGAACAGCAGCCTGGCGCTTAAACCGAGTTGCGTGTTCGGTATGGCGGCATAGCGGTTTCGAGATCGGAGCCGACTGGCAGCGAACGCCACGCCCCACGGTGGCGATGCCTCGCAGCCAGGTTGGATGACCAAGCAGCTGGGATGTTCGGCAGGCTTGCACCCGCTTCAGATGCGAGACGGGTCAAGACGATCATCCTGCACAACGTCACGCGGCGGTGGGCCGGTTCCGAAAAGGGCCGGCCCCGGCCATTCATACAAGTGGAGTTGGGGGCGCGGGGCCGGGTCAAGCCTATCGGGTCGGACCCGCCGGGACAGCGCGTACATCATCCTGGCAACGCCAGGCGCTCGTCCGGCGTCATGCGGGCTTCGGCTTGGCGCGCCGAATGTCTGGACCGGCATCGCGGAGCATGGCGCACCCCATGCTGCCCCTGGCCAGATCGCAAATGACGCACGGCTTGTTCGTAACCGTTCGGCCAAGGTCGGCCAAGGCCGCGGTGGCTATGATTTCGGGCGATGGTTTCTGCGGTAGGTTTGGGCGGTGCGTGGCCCGCAGCCCTGCGCGCGTCGACGATATGCCGAAGGTTGTTGATGCCGTCTTCGGTGAAGACGACGGTAGGTTCGCTTAATTCGGATGCGGGATAGTCGTCATAGCGGCCTGGTGACGTCTCGTGGACGGATGGCCTCAGGACTTCTCGCGCATCGGTTCTTCTCGGCTTCTCGCCCGCAATCGCCATTGCCGCAATCCAGAGCAAGGTGGCTTTGGTCAGCTCCGGCGGATCAATACGGCTTAGGACGCGCATGTGTTTTTAGCGGCCGGATGAGCGGCTCCAGAAGCGAAGTCGCTGCCATGACTGTCGCCGGAAGCCCCGGCTATGCCGAACCCTGATGAACATCTGACGCGATGGCGACTTTCGAGCCGTCCACGCCACAAAGGAGGAACGGCTATGAAGGCTGGGCGGCGGCACTTTCATTCTCAGGCGCCGCTCTATGCCACCTTCCGGCCAAGCGCAGTTGGCACAAATCTTGAACCTCTCTTTGCGCGGCGGCAGGAGCTGCAATCGCACGTTCGGCCTCACGCAATGAAAGACCGGTCACGATTGCCATGATGCACAGGCTTGCCATGCGCTTCCGCTGCATTTTGCGGGGCCGTGAATTGGACAAGCTCGACCACCTGGATCGACGATGCCGTCAACGCCGGGCTCGTCGCCATCACGCGTTTCGCTCGGGTCCTACGCCGTGACATTGACGCCGTTCGCAATGCCATTGAATTTCCGTGGAGCAACGGCCAGGCGGAAAGGCAGATCAACCGCCTGAAGACGATCAACGATCACCACACAAAGTGAGGAAGAACCTCGTTAAGTGCAAAGCGACATTGCCTCGACAGCGGGTCCCGGAAGGTTTATGCTGCCCAGTGTTACCGCAATCCGGAATGGCGATGAGTACCTTCACGAGTGAAGGGATTCCCGCGGTCTTAGAGATGAGTTGTCGAATGGCGCGAAGTCGCACAGAATCGTGTGTTTGATATCGATCAGGATCGCGAGCTATTTCAGGCGCAGAGAGGTCTTGCGCCCGATGCACAAGTTGCTCCCGGTCCAACGGAAGTGAATGGGGTGAAACTGCTTTGTCGGCCAAATTGTTGACGGAACGTCCGGCGCCCATTGTTGCTACATGTCTGGATTCTTGGGGCAATTTGGATGATGCAATCCACCATCTCACTCCAAAGGGGAGTGGAATCTGGAACAATGTCGCTTTTGTACGCACGACATCCTTCGCGCCCGATTGGCATATTGTCTTTAACTCTGCTTCTCTTTTTGGGCTCCCTGTTGATATCGAGGCGAGCCCAAACAGGATAATTTTTGCAATCGGCGAACCGCCGACGAAAGCTCATCGCGCATTTCATGAAGGGCAGGGGAAAAATACTATCATCCTGACGTCTGACGCAGAGCTGGCTGCTCGGCAGAATGCAGGGCGCCGATTCGTATTGTCTCCACCTATCACTCGGTCTTGGTCTGTAAACAAGACATATGACCAACTTCTGGTCAGCGAAGTCGTGGACAAGCCGCTTCGGCTCTCATGGATTACCAGTAACATCGCCCTGCTTAAAGGGCATCGATATCGGCTGGCGTTTCTGGAACGGCTGAGAGAGGAGCTCGATTTTGACCTGTTCGGCCGAGGTTTTCGGCTGATTGGAGATAAATGGAACGCACTCGCACCTTACCGTTACAGTATAGCTTTCGAGAATACTCGTGCTGATTACTATTTTACAGAGAAGCTTATGGACTGCTTCGTTGCTGAAACAATGCCGATCTATTACGGCAGCCCGGCAATCACGAGGTTCTTCCCTTCGGACTCAATGGTTCTGATTGACCCAGAGGACAAGAACGTAATCCAAAAAATTCAAGGAATCATCAACTCGGACCTGTGGAAGGAGCGTCGCGGCGCAATACTAGAGGCGAAGCGGTTGGTTCTCGAGAAATACAATACGTTTGCTTATCTCGCGGGCTTCATCGAAAGCGTTCAGGATAAACCGTTACCGCCGGAAGTTATACACATCGGTTCGCCTGCGGTCGATTTTGGGAGAGACGCATGAAGTACTCCAACGCTCGCTTCGCGTGCCCGGCGGTTGGTGGTCTGGCGAGATCGGTACGGAACGCTCGGCGGAGAATGCCTACCTGCGCAGACGGGCCGGCAGGGCGCACGAGGTCATGCGCCCCCGGCCGCCGCTGATCAGACGAACTGGGGAAGGCCAGGAACGGAATTGAGGACCTCGTCCACGAGTTCGTCGCCGGCATGTTCCTTGGCGAAGGCGATCGTCTCGTTGGCGAGGGCGGCGATGTTTAGAATGCTGAGACCCTCACTCATCAATTGCTGGCCGAGCCCAATGAGGCCGCCTCCGTCGTCTGGGTCGTCGCCATGATACTTCGCCACTAATTCCGAAGCTCCGGGAATGGCCTCGATCATGCGCGCAACGGGACCGTCGGCCGCGTGGCGTTGCAGGAAACCCAGCATTAACCCAACGGCCTTCTCTGCGAGAGCCGGGCCGATGCCGGCACCAGTGGCGATGCGCGATAAGAATTCTTCCATGGCAGGGTTCCTCTCTCTTTAATGAGGTTTACACGGGGCCGGTCCGGCGCCCAAAGCGCCGAGCTTGGATAGCGGCATCGCTATCACGCTGAGAGCCCGTTATGC
Source organism: Mesorhizobium sp. M1217 (assembly GCF_040318275.1). Taxonomy (NCBI): domain Bacteria; kingdom Pseudomonadati; phylum Pseudomonadota; class Alphaproteobacteria; order Hyphomicrobiales; family Phyllobacteriaceae; genus Mesorhizobium; species Mesorhizobium sp. M1217. The sequence continues at coordinate 41,559 of NZ_JAMYMA010000028.1, forward strand.
TGGTCCAGCGTTTGATCGCAGTCTTGATCCATGCGAGCAGCTTGTGAGGGATGCAACCGAACGAGGCGCTGCTCCCACAGTCGTCGCAGGCCCTCCATCAAAGCGTCACGCTTAGCCTGATCCGGCGCAATTGTATTGAGGAGATCTCCCAACATGGCTTCGCCCTCAATCCGCATCAGCAGATTAAACAAGTCGTGTGAAATTCGCACACTGTCACTGCTGAAGTGGGTCGTGCTGATCTCGCAGTGAGTCTCCCGACGATCTGGCGCTTTGTAAGCGCGGGTTTGATGGAGGGACACATAGGGCGGCAACGAAACCGCAAGCGCAGTCCAATCCTGCAGCGTTGCAGCCCGCTTTTTTACCAGGAAGGGCCCGACCACAAGTCCATCCAGCTCTGTCGTCAGAAAGGTGGCAATCGCGTCTGCAACCGAATCCACGATCGGTTCGGCATTGTTGTTAAAGGAGGTATTGAGCAGAATTGGAGTGCCTGTGCGCTTCTTGAACGCATTGATGACCTCCCAGTACGCGGGATTGGCGTTGCGCGATACTGTTTGCAGGCGAGCGGTACCGTCGACGTGCGTGATGGCACCGAGCAAGGCGCGCTTTGAGTCACGCACGCGAACGACGAAATTCATGAATGGAAATTCGTGCCTACCGTCCGGGAGGTCGAAAAATTCGCTCGCATCCTCCTCCAGCACAGATGGCGCGAAGGGCCGATAGCCTTCGCGCTTCTTGACCATCGCATTGATCCGGTCCTTGTTTGCGGCGGGCCGAGGGTCGGCAAGAATGCTGCGGTTGCCCAGCGCACGTGGCCCAAACTCCGAACGACCCTGCACCCAGCCGATCACGGCGCCGTTGGCGATCCAGTCGGCTGCACTGCTTGCCACGTCATCAGAGCGTTCAACCTCGAGATGTCCGGCCCATGCATTCAGTTCCTGTTGCACGGCGCGCTCGCTCCCGAGATCAGGACCCCAATAGACCTCCTGCAGTCGCTCACACGGCGCGGGGCGGCCCATCTCGTTAGAGACTATCAGCGCAGCTCCCAATGCGCAGCCAGCGTCGTGAGACGCGGGTTGCACGAAGATGTCTTCGAAAAGCCCTGAATACAGCAGCTTACCGTTCATCGTGCAGTTGTGGGCCACCCCCCCCGCCAGGCACAACCGCTTCATGCCGGTGGCCTCACGGTGATGCCGGAGAATGTGGAACACGATCCGCTCAAGCGCTTCCTGCAGTGACGCACTCACATCTCGATGCTGCTGGGTGAAGGGCATTCCCTTTCGCCTGACCTCGATATTGCGGAGCAACGCCGGACCGATGCGGTCGAGGTGAACACGGTAGCCACCGCCGTTGGCGGAGAGCTCGTAGAACTGCTCGAAGAGCTCGCGATAGGGAGCGGGGTCGCCGTAGGGCGCGAGTCCCATTACCTTATACTCGTCGAACAAGCCGTAGCCGAGATAGCGGATCGTCTCGAGATAAAACAGCCCAAGAGAATTGTTCTCGGGAAAAGCCTCGAGTTGCGTAATTTCTGTGCCAGACCCTACCGCCACGAGGCCCGATAGGAAATCACCAGAGCCATCAATCGCTAGAATGAGACTTTGTTCGAAGCCCGACATTGCAAAGGCGCTCACGGCGTGCGCCTGATGATGACTTACGAATGAAATACGCGAACTGTCCAACTTAGTGCCGAACTCACGCGTTAACAGATCCTGCACCAACGTTTTAGCACCCAACGGAATGGAGAGAATGTCCGGGTGGGATGCGGACATACCTTCAAGCATGGCGTTGGCATAGGGCTCGCTGGCGTAGAGCGCGACACGATCAATGTCGTTGAGCTGAACCCCCGCCGCTGACAGACAGTATTGAATCGAACGAATTGGGAGCTTGTTGGAGTGTTTCATCCGATTGAGGCGTTCCTCTTCGACGGCTGCTATCACCCGTCCGTCTCGGACGAGCACCGCGGCGCCATCGTGCATAAAGGCGTTCCGAAGCTCGAATCGGTTTTCATGGACTTGGTCAAGTCCGCCGCTAATTCCTAGACACAGCATTTCTTTCTCCACATAGTGACGGGCAAGCCAAATTGGCCTGCCTCCGTTTCCAACTAAATAGGCCGCATTGTCGCTTGCAGCTGCAACCGCCTGTCAGGCATCACCGGCATCAAAGAACGCCTCATAAGGGGTCCGCCTGAATCAACATGAGATGCTTCGATCGTGGCGCCTGCCGTTCCATGACGCCGAGAGTTTGGCTGGATCCGAATCTTGAGCGGCTGCTGACTTGCATGCCGGCGATGCCGTTTTCATCTGCAGCACGAACGTGTGACGCGGAGTGCCTGTATCCTGCGAAGGGGCGGCTGTTGACGAATAATACCGCGCCGTGAACTGGCCCGATTTCATTCCCCGAAAGACCGTCGCACAGGCGAGTGACACGTGCTGCACTGTCCGCCTGCTTCCCGGTCGCACATCCGATAACGCCTTCGCTTGTGCAGGAGGCCGCATCGCGTCATGCGTCGGCCAAACATGGCACCGACTGGAAGCACGGCAATACCGCGTAGATGTAAAGTGCGCTGATGTTGTATGGTAGCGCTGCCGGCCGGGTCTCCAATCCGCTGCCCAGACGAGCCGACCATCTGCCTGCGGCAATAAGCCTGTCACAAGCAGAAACGCGCTGGGCAGCTGGCTCCCTGCAAGACTTCGCAGCTCAGGAACATTGAGGGACGACTAGCGTCGAACCGCCGACATGGTCGGCCAGTTGCAACTCATTTCTCGGCACGACCTCCACTGCACGTCAGGGCGCATGGAATATTTTCTCCTTTGGATGGGTGATCGGTGCGGGATGTGCTTCTGTCCATGCAAGATTTCCGAAGAGTTATGAAATCGTTTGTTTCGATCAAAGTCATCCACGCTATGAATAGCTGCCGGACATGCGCTTCGAAGGGCTTCAGGCTTCCCGGATGGCTACTCCGATTTGAAGCGCGTGGCATTCCATGCGCTCTGTCACAACATTTTTCAGCAAAGGGTATGAGAGCAAACCCACACTTCTTGTTCGAAAGTCGCTTCGCGCATTCGGGATGTGGTGCTGGGCGATTCACGCATCCACGAATCGAAGAGCTCTATTCCGAAGCCTTCGAAATCCTTCGGATTACGCGTTACCAGAGTGAGCCCTGGGCAATGGCTGTGGCTGCGATCAATCCGTCCATTGACGTCAGCACGCGGCCGCGGCGCTTCGCAAGACCAATCAGATCGCGCAGGCCAGAGCAACCGGCTCGTCGACGGGGAGGACTCTCTGCTCTAAAACGCTAAGGCAGGTCTCGGGCAAGCCATTCGGCCAGCGCCTCACGCTTCCGACCCTCGCCCATGAGAGCAACGCCGCGCCGGATTTCGGCGATCGAGACCACGCTGATGAACGAGCGATCCTCGTCGAGCTTGTCCAGCCATTCCAGAACGCGTGCGTCCGGCGCCGGCCTTGTCACCTAGGACAGGATATTCGTGTCCAGCAGTAGCCTCACAGCGGCAGATCACGCGGTTCATCGCGTTGACGCTCAAGGTCGAGTTCCGCGCCGCGTAGCGGCGACTCCAGCAGAAACTCCTCAAGCGTACCCTTGCGCACCGTCTTGCGTTGCCATTCCTCGGCGGAGACGACAACGAGGCTTGGCCTACGGTTGCGCGTAATCGTTTGCGGCGCCGCCTGCGCACGCTCGATGACTTCCCACAGCCGCGCCTTGGCCCGAGCGACGGTCCAGTTGGCATCCTCTTTGGAGCAGACTGCATTCTGGCCTCCGTGACCATTGTGACTATCGTGACTACATAAAAATGACTTAGTGACCGTGACAGGGGAGGGGGGGACTTTTTTCTAGAGCCCGGACGCCTTAGTGAGATTGACGCGAAAGCGATCGCGCCGACGCTGGTATTTACGCGTCATTTCCGCTGAGGCATGGCCGAGCTGCTTTTGCACATAGCGCTCATCGACTTCGGCTGAGGAGGCCAGGCCTGCGCGCAACGAATGGCCCGCGAACTTTTGCTGTCGTTCGCCTTCCGACAAATCGCCGCGGACGCCGGTGGCCAGCGCGGCACGCTTGACCAAGCGGGCCACCTCCTGATCGTTCAATCGCTCCGCGCCGACTGCTTTGCCCTGTCCTGTGACACGCCGAAACAGCGGCCCGTGGGCAATGCGGGCCAGCTTGAGCCAGGTCTGCAGCGCAACCACGGGGCAGGTGGCGTCGGCGGAGCCGCGGCCGATTTCGACCTCGCGCCAGCCCGTCTTGCCACGTAAGGTTACCAGAGCGCCTTTGTCGAGAATCTCGACCCAGCCACGGCCGTCATCCGTCTGATCCCTGCCGACGTCGAGGCCGACAATTTCGGAGCGACGCAGGCCGCCCGCAAAGCCGAGAAGCAGCATGGCGCGGTCGCGCAAGCCGCGCAGGGTGCCCCGGTCGAGCGTCTGCAGCATGGCGATCAGGTCTTCGGGAAGTATGGCCTCCTTCTGCACAGACGGTTTTGCGTGGCTCTTACGGATGCCGGCGAGCACGGTGGCGATATGGCGGTCCTTTCGATCGAGCGGCTCGCCACGCTGCGTATAATTCCAGGTCAGCGAGGATAGCCGGCGCTCGATCGTCGCCACCGTTTTTTTGCCCCCAGAGGCCGTGCCGGATGCAAGGGCCGTGATGTAAAGTCCAACCACCTGGGGATCGGGCGGAACCACCTCGACGCCTTGGCGCCGGCACCAGCTCGAAAACTGCCGCCAATCCGATCCATAGGCGCGGCGCGTGTTGGCCGAGCTCGCCGCCTCGACATACTCTCGCGCGCGGCCGGCGAGCGCGTCGAGATGTGTCGGCAGGCGGGGATTGGCGATGGCCGGAGGAGGGGAGGGAGTTTCGGCCGACTCTTCCGGCGTCTTCCCCATCTCCAGAACGACGTCGATGATGTCAGGCAGGTCGTCCTCGGCCTGTGCCACGAGATCGGCCGACGTCCGCGCAGCCGAAACATCGTCGGCCAGCCCTGTGCTGTGGGACGCTCCGGAGGGTCGCTCAGCGTGATTTTTGGGCTTTTGCTCGACGAAAATGGCCATTTCTTCTATAAAGAGCAATACGAACGATAATGCAACATTATCATTCGTTTAATGGCGACGACAGGCACAGCGCTTTTTGCCCATTTACGTTGCTAAAAGCGCCGCCATGATTCATCGTGCTTTCGATGATTCTGCGCCCCGAACCCTCTCGGCCTCGCCACGGCACGCTGTCCGGTACCGGCGCTGCTCCGCCGGTGGCTGCGGTGGCGATGTGGCTGCGCCGAGCCGTTCTCGATGCGCAAAGCCTTGCGGGAAAAGATGTTGAAGACGTCGCGCTCACCGCCGGCGCCGCCATCGGCGCGCTCGATGCAGTGGTGCGCCGGCAGGAACGCTGGGCTGGCGCCTGGCGGCAGCGCCTGGCGCTTGTCGCTGCCGCGGTGACGGCAAAGCAGGCCGGCCGCGTTGAGGATGAAGCGGCATTGCGCGATGTCGTGCTGCTCACACGCCCAGGCGATTTTTTGTCCGTCGGCCCCGCCGGATCGATGCTGCTGGCTTGGCGACGGCTGGCCGGCACGCCTGCCGCGAAACTGCTGACCGAGGCGAGCATCGGCGCGGTGCTGGATGACCTCGGTCTCCGCCGCGACGACGAGAAGGTCAGCGACCTGGCGGACGATCTTCGACAGCTTTCCGCAGGTATCGGAATGGTCGGCATGCTGACCGGCGCTTTCGCGGCTGCCGAAAGATATGGTTTCGCACGAGCCTTCGGATGCTGGCTCGCCGACGCCCTGCTAGCGCAACGGCTGGGTTGGGCATACGCCATGCCGCTGCTGGGCGCCGAGGCAGGGTTGGGGACAGGCGCCCGCCCACATCGATCGGCAGCCAGCTCTGTGGCGACAGGCATCGAGCGTGCGAAAGCCCTGCTGGCGGCGCAGGCACGCGCCGCGCTGCGCGCCATTGATCTTTCCGCCGAGCTCGAGCGTCGCGCGGACCGGCTGCTGGCGGTCGCTCCAAAACTCCGGGCCAAAGCGGCGAACATGGTCGTCGAAAGAGTCCTGTCCGACGACGCAGTCGTGGCGTCGGCAAAGATCGCCGGCATGAGCGACCGCGGGCTCCGCCGCTTGTTCGACCGGCTGGTCGAACTCGGCGCCGTCCGCGAGATGTCCGGCCGCACCGCGTTCCGCATCCACGGGCTCTGACGACCATGGTGGAGGCAGTGCGCAGGCGAGGGGGGAGCCCGTCAGATAACCGTCGATCGGCTGACCAGCTGTTTGACCGGGAGCTGGATCACCTGCCGCCGGAGGCGCGCTGGCGAGAATGGATGCATCGCGTCGAGGCAACGATTTTTGCGGCCAGCGAGCCGGTCAACCGCGAAACGTTGGCGCGCATCGTCGGCAAAAGCTGCAGCATTGAGCTTCTGATCGACGACATCCGTGAGGAGTTGCGTGGCCGGCCCTATGATCTGGTCGCTGTCGCCGGCGGCTGGAAACACCTGACCCGCCCGGCCTATGCCGACGCCATCCGCAGTGCATTTGGCACCGCCGTCGGCGGCAGCGGGCGGGCCGTTGACCTGACGCAGTCAGAGGTGCTGGTGCTGATGTGCATCGCCTACTTCCAGCCGATCACCCGCACCGAACTTTCGAGCTTTTTTGGGAAGGAGATTTCGCGCGATCTGATCGGCCATCTGCGCGGCGCCGGCATGATCGCCTCCGGCCCGCGCAGTCCGACACCGGGTGCGCCCTACACCTACGTCACGACCAAAGAATTCCTGCTGCAGTTCGGGCTCGAGACGCTGCGCGACCTGCCGGATTTCGAGGCGCTCGAGGACGCTGGTCTGCTCAGCAAGGAGAAGCTGCTGGCTGGTGACATCATGCCGGACTTTGCCGGCCTCCAAGAGGGCGTTGAAGTCGAGGCCGACGAATAGCCGCGGCTTATTGTTTGTGAGGCTTGTCCGAAATTCGTAGCATATTTCTGACGTCTCAACCGTGATCTCGTCCGAAATAGGACTAGATTGTTCGGACAAAGTCCCCAGCGTTAACCCGCCAATCGCCGCCCGAAGCGCGAGTTGTCGCGGAGCCTCAACAGGTTTCCTAGGTTAGGTCGACGCGACTGATAGGTGGTTTGGAGCGTCGGCGCATGTCCCAATTACAGAGGCGTGGGGCACGTTGACAGGTTGACCTGGCTTCGCTCAAGGTGCTCACTCCAACGACGCGGGAGGGGACACGGCATTTGACCGGCCTGCGATCACTGATGCGCATGATCGCGTTTACAGGGCCAGCAGGCTCAGCCGCGTTGGCCGGAGCGGAAGAGCTATCACAAGAGTTGCTCGCTATGCCGGGACAAGCTTCTTGACCTCGATCTCAGCCGAATTCGGCATGTCATCGGCTTCGTACTTGCGGACCCTGGCGATGATGTCCTTGTCGCGCGTGATCTTGTCGCGGCTGAGGCCATTTTCGCTTCTAGCTGAGAGGCCTGTTCCGGAGTGTCAATGTACTGAGAAAGAGCAGGTTTCGACCCAAAGATATGCCGCCAGACGATCTGGATTTCATTGTTGTGTCGGCGGACCTCGGTGCTGATCGTCGGTACGAGATGCGCATGGGCACAAATCAGCGCATCGCTCGACCGGTCCTGGCCGACGGTCATCCGGTACGCGAATTGAGCGATTGTTCGATTGAACCGGGGAACTTTGTGCTTATCCGTGACGTCGCGGTGCCGTGACAGGACGCCAAACGGCTGACGCTTGCTTGAACCGAGCACCAGCATGCGGGCGGTCAGGGGAAAGATCAGCTCGATGTCACCGGAGTGATCGTAGGGGGTGCGTGCGAGCAGCGGTTTGCGCGGGTCATAGGTGCACACCGGATTGTCGGAGGTGAGGAATGGGATGTCGGTCTTGTTGTGAAGAACCTCGAAGCCAAGCCGAAAGCAGAGATCGCCGAACGTCTGGAATTCGTCCTCCATCGCGAGCAGAGTTTCTTGCGGATTGATGCCTACCGGGACTGTGTCGAACTGACCGGCGTAGCGTTCCAAGTCTCGGGGCAGTTTACCGATTTCCTCGAGCACCTTGCATTCGCTTCGCAGCTTAGCCTCCAGCATAAGCGCAATGCGATCACGGGTCGCCGGAACGCGCGTGCGCATGATCGTTTGCATGCCTTGGATATTGAAGGATAAAGCCGGTGAAAGACGACGTGCTTGAAGCGCACGGACGGTCTCCGGCCAAACGGTTTCGATCGGATTCCAGAGGTCTTCGAATCTGTGGTTTTCTTGACCGCCACCGGGGAGTTTCTGAGAGTAATAGTAGTTCTCGTACCCAGTTGCCCTCGGCTGCTTCGGCAGCGGTGCCTCTGGCGCCTCGGCCCGATAGACTTGGACGCGGCCGCGGTCATCGGCGAAGCCTTCCATATAGGTGACCGAGATGAAGTGGTGTTTTCGGTTCGTCCGTCCCGCCCCGCTGCGGACCGGATTGAAGATGCTAAATGGCCTCACATCGCCGTCGATGGGGACGTCTCCCCATTTGCCAAAATAGAAGGTGGTGACTGCTCCATGGTCCTGTGGTCGGGCTCTCCGGTCACTGCACCTTGTCGGGCATGACCCTACGGATTGGCATCCTCAGCTTCGGCTCTTCACGAAGCGCCGCGTGGCGTCCGTTTTCACCACCCGGATCGAATTGTACTGGCTGGCGAGTACCTTGTAGTCGACGATCAGCTTGCGGGCCATCAGATAGGCCAGAGCGGGGTTTATGCGCCTCGGCTCCCAGCCGTACCGCCCGGCGACCTGGCCTGTATCGTGGGGCATCAACGGGTCGTTGATCAGGTCGGCAGCGATACGCAGCGCGTCATCTTCGGGCGACCAATCCATGAAATATTTGTCGAATGTGGCAAACAGGTCCTCCTTGGGCAAGACGCGGCCGAAGCTGACGGAAACCAGATCGCGCAGCTCGTGCAGAGCGTCCTCGATATCCTCCTCTGACGCTTCAATGGTGGCCGCCAGCTCATCTACCCCCTTCTGAGGGTGCGAGAACATTGCATCCGACGTCTCCTCAACAAAGATCTTGGCAATTGCCGTTGCGACCTTGGAGTAACCCGTCGCAGGCTGCACAGCCGCAATGGGCGCTGGGCCGAGCTGCGGCTTACGCGTCACGCCATGGATGTCGTTCACCAGATTGCGCACGCCTTCGTCTAGGCGCGCGGCATCAAGTTCTGGCGAGAGCATGCCCGACAGAAGCGGCGGCAATTCCCGTGCCGCGACACCGTAGCGAAGGGCTATGAAGCGCGCCTGCCCAGAGATGCGGCGGACTAGGCCGGCATCCATCTCCTGCTGGACCCACGGCTTCTGCATGGCGCTCGGAGTCAGCAGCACGATGAAATGCGTGCAGTTGCCCAGTCCCTCGTCGATTTTGCGGCGCAAGGAATCTCCGGAACGGATCTCCCATTCCGCCCACCAGGTATCGATTCCATCCGCCATCAGGGCGCGCGCGACCGTCTCTGCTAGCTCGCGATCGTCGAACGAGTAGCTGAGAAAGGCTTTCGGGGAGCCCTGTTGCAGGGGCAGGAACACAGTCGACGCCTGCTCATTGTCGCTCATCTTGTCCTTCACCAGCGCGAGAAGCTGCGGCGAGCCCTCAATACTGAGCCGCAAATCGTCGAGGGCTTCTCCAAGGACCAGGTCGCCTGTATCAGGATGGCGAATGGCACTGAACCTCTCCCACAGCTGTTCCTTGATGCTCTCGACAGCCGCAGCTTCAAAATCCTTTGCAAAATCCCCCGAATCAAACGGCCGGCCATTGTATCGCATGCCCATATTGAGTCCTCGAGTTGGTCCCTTGATATGAACATACGCAGAACAAATATCAAAGGAACCATTGAAAAACCACGGTAGATTATGGGTCCGGTACCGGAAATCTTTCGAGTTTCCGGAGCCGAGGGATCCATATCGAGGACAATGGCATGACGGCAGGACTTGAACCTGCGACCTCCTCGCCCCTAGATAGCGGTGTCACGCACCACCCAGGTCGAAAGCGAGGCGCTCTATCCTCTGAGCTACGCCACGATCTGCCTATGCATCGTTGTCCACGACCAGCTGCGGCTTCTTGCGCTTCAACCGGTTCGATCTCTCCTCGGCCGCCTTCTTGATCTCGGCGGCCTTTTCCAAGGCAAACGGCCTGGCGGCCTCGATCAGGCCATCGAAATGATAGCGGTTCGTCATGCTGCCATTGGGCGTGTTGCGCCGTTCCTCCCGGCCAAGAAGTTTAAGGGCCTCGAGGGCGGCAATGCGTTTCTGAATGGTGCGGGGCGTCACCCCGATTGCCTTGGCGATCGTCTCGACCGAGGGGTGGGGCAGGTTGTCGGGCAGCCACCAGTACTGGACCAGGTGGATGATGATGTTCATGTCGAGCGCATCGAGGCCGAGAGCCTGCTGCTTCTCGATGATGATGTTGGGAAAAGCGCTCCAGCCCGTAGCCATGAGTGCCTTGGTCCACTTCTTCTCGTTGGTGCGTAGCTTGTCGACGTCTGCTTTGGCGGTTTCTGGCTGGGCCATATGAGGCTCCCTGTGGTGAACTGCATCCAGATATGGTGGTTTCCCGTGATGACGCAAGGGCATTGGGGACGGTTCTGCATTCAGGGGGAGGGTGTTTCAAGGTTCGTCCGGCCTGTGTCTCTGGATTCAGGGGCCGGGGAACCGCGCTGCACCCAAAGAAGAGGACTTGATAATATGAAGTGTCGATTAGACGAACCGTGCTATATGCAAGCGATAAGATAGGGACCCCCCGACCAGAGGTTCACCCGGAGTGTTGACAAAGAGAGTGTCAATACCCATACTTTGGACGTGAGCATCGCTCCGGGGTTGGCGCTAGGCGCCAGCCGAACCTTTTCAAAACGAAGGCCCGGCTAGTCCGGGTCTTTGTTTTTTATCCTTTCAAAGCAGCTGTATTTGATGCCGCAGGATGCCAGGTCCTCGGGCGGCAGGTGCGCGTCGATCAAACGCTTGTGGTCCATCAGGGCCCTGTAGGGCCGGTAGGACGGGTCATAGCCGCCCTTGGCCATCGGATAGAGGTAGAGATCGGCGATTTGCAGCATCGGTGTGGATTTGGTTCTGCCGCGGGGCTCCCCGCGCACGATGTCCCTAAACTCCTCGGCAGTTAACGACCCGTAGCTGGCGGAGTTAGCGCCGTCGAACGGCATCCCCTGCGTCTTCAGGATCCGCGTGTAGGCCACCAGGTCGCGGTCCTCGGCTTTGCCGGCGCGCTCGAAGAACACGCGCAGCTTGCGGTCCTGGCTGCGGGCATATTTGGCGGCGCGCTCGATCAGGATGCAGTAGGCGGTCTTGCACATGAACCAGAGCTGGTCCTGGTACCGGTCGCGGTAGCGGGCAACATAGCCCGGTCGGTCGATGACCGCGGCGATGCCGATCACGGGCAGCGCAAGCAGCATTCCCTGCAAATCTCCCAGGAATTCAAAAGCGGACTCCGGCTTCTTCAGCCAGCCGAAGTCGCCACGGCCGCCCCGGATCGCCCAGGAGTGAAGCGGGTAGGTGATGCCGTGGTTCTGGCAGAACGCCTTATGCCGGGCATAGAGCTCGTCGACGTCTTCCTCGTTGATGAGGATGCCGCCGAGAGCGAAATAATCCATTTCGTCCCGGCGCTTCTCTTTGGGCTCTCGGTCTGGCTCGCGGCTGCCGCTGTCGTCGAGGTAGAGGTGGATTTCGCGATCTGTCACGGGCAGGCTTTCATATCCGCACCAGCTTGGCTCAAAAACCGGAACCTGTACAGCTTTGCGACGCTCGCGCGCCACACTGGCACGTTGAAACTCAGGCCGATTTCATCTGTACGATCAAAGCTTCGCAGCTGAGCGTGAGTTGGCGAGCGTATGCCTTGGAGGCGTCAAGCACGGCGCGCCGGGTGACGCCGAAGATCAGGTAGCCCGCATGGACGGCTGCGAGGATGCCGAGTGCGACGAGCTTGCCGTGGGTCAGCTCGGCGAAATCGGGCTTGTAGTAGATGATCGCGGCTGCGGCCGCGATGGTCAACAGATTGAGCATGATGCCGTAGGGCTTCAGCGCCAGGAGATTGCGGTAATAGCCGTAGGCGATGTTCTCGTTCAAAAGGATCCGGAATTTCTCGGTGTCGCGCGTGTTTTCGCGCAGCCAGTTGTAGCACTGCACGTAGAACGCGGCCGCCTCATCGGGGTCCTCGACCTCCATGTCGCGCGTCGGCGCAGGCTGCTCGAGCTGGTGGGCAAGGAATTTGCGGTAACGGCCCTTGGTCCTCTCGTCCAGCGTCTTGTCCAGATGGCTGAGTTCGCGGTTTTCGGGCCGCCCGCCGGTCGTCGCGAACAGCTGCCGCTCCTTCCTCTTGCCCAGGCGGCGGGCCACATTCGACGCGGCGAAGAACAGAACCATGACGGCGAGACTGATGATGGCCTCGGGGAGGCTAGGCTGGGCCCAGTTGAAGGCCAGCACGATCAGGACAATGACCGGGGCAATCGCCAAAGCTGCCGGTGCCAAGCGCGCCTTGATGGCGTAGGCGTCGAGATAATCGTTCATCGTGCCTCCTGATGCATGATCGCGTGGTAGGTGGTCGGGGTGGCGATCAACAGGATCGCCGGCGGAGAGCGTTCGGCCGCCACCTGCCTGGCCGTCGTCCGGTCGGTGGGCGAGGGGCCCTGTTCGGCGAGGTGGCTGTGCCAGGTGCCCACGTCGAGTAGCGAGCGGCCGCTGTCTTCGAAACGGGCGTCGATCCGCCCCTTCATGCCCCTGGTGCCGAGCACGAACAGCGTGGGCGTCCGCCGGCTATCTTCCGGGGCCTCAATCAAGTCGACCACGGTCACCGTCTTCACGAGCGAGCTGCACGAGCCGATCAGGAGCCCGCCGGTTTCGACGCCCGGGTAGTTGGCAATGTCGTCTCGGATCATGCCCGCAACGCGCGCGGCCAGGCGCAGCGTCCAGTCGCCGCCCTCCACGCGAATCTCGATGAAGGCCGGAACCGTGAGCCGCCGCCACGTGGTCGACGGGCTGTCGGGCGCCGTTACCCCGACGGCGATGTCCCCGTCGGCCGCGTTGTTCGCGGCCAGCTGCACCAGTTCCTCGGTGGCCATCGCGGTCATGGCCGAGAGCCGCGCGTCGGTCATCGGCATGGTCAGCGAACCGCAGCCTTCACCGATCTGGATCTGCGCGAGGCCGAACTCGGGATCGAAGAGCAGTCGGCGTTCCTTCGCCGTCACGTTGGCACAGAGCACGGCATGAAGGTCGGCGAGACTCGGATTGCGGTCGGCCCCCTCATGATACACGAAAGCGCCCCGGCCACGGCCGAACAGCGCGACTTCGGCGACCCGGGCCGGGAGGTCGGCCGGCGCCACCATCGACAGGGCCTGGCGGGCCAGTTTCGAGGCGGTCGAGTTGACCAGCGTCGCGGTTCCGGGCGGCGCGATGCGCAGACGATCCTGCGGCGTCCGCAGGGCCTTGACCACGTCGACGACGGAGGCCACCGGCTGCTGCCCGAGGTGCGATAGCTCGTCGGCAAGTTCGAAGGCCTTGGGCCAGGGCAGAGGCGGTCGGGCCAAGGCGTGGCGGGCCATGTTGTGCGGCCGTAGATCGCGACTGTCCGAGACCGCGCGGATGTCGCCGCCGGCGCGCGCGAGGTGCATGGCGACCTTTGATCCCACGCTGCCGCAACCGATCAAGCTGAAGGGTCTATACTGGGGCGCTGCCGACAGGGTGCGCAAAAGCTTCGGGGTGGTGCGGTCCAGCTGTTCGACCGGCACCACGCCCTTGCCGCGCGGTCCGCCGAACAGCGACCTGCGCTGCTCTGGCACCTTGATCTCGAAGAGGTAGGGGAGCATCTCGACCGCCGAGTCGCGACCCATCAGCGGGAACGGGCGGCGCACGCAGAACACCACCGCTACCGGAAACACCGTCTCCGAACGCCTACGCTGCCAACGCCGTTCAAGTCGGTCAAGAAAGGTCTTGAACTCACGGCCGCAACCGATCTCACCGGCGCGTCTTGCCAGATCGTCAAGGGTCTCAATCGTCTCGCCAAGGACATGCTTGGTGACGGCGCCAGTGGCGGGCCACATCAGCGCCGTGACGGTGATCCCGCTGTAACGGGTTTCGCCTCCAGGGTCGAACGGGAAGGGGGCCATGTCGCCGACGGCGGCGGCGAACTCGTTGTGTGCGGCAAGGAGGTAGGATGGTCTGCCGTCGATGACGTCGCTGCGCATGTATTTCGTTGCGAGCCAGACGCACCCCGACCGGTTGGTGACCTGACCTCGGGCAAAGTCGGCATCGATGACCAGGCGGTCCGGCAACCCCTGGCGCATCACCGGTTCCCAGCCCTGTTCGGCATTCATCAGGTTGCCGATCGCCGCCCGCCCGAGCCAGATGCCCATCTGGTTGACGATTGCGCCGATACCGAGCTCCAGCAGTCCGTGCTGGTGAAAGAACTCGTCGAGATTGCCATCGACCAGACAGGGCGACGGATTGAGGGTCGCAGACCCCGGCGTCAGGTGGGCGAGGTCGCGCGGGAAATCCTTGCGGAGACTGAACGACGGACAGCGCCACGGATAGTCCCGGCCCAGCACCACCTCGACGCGTTCGGTGGGCAGGACGCCGTTGGGGGCGGACCCCTGCGCCTGCCAATGCGTCGGCATCTCGACGGCGAGGTTGAGGAACAGGGTCGCCACGTCGTCGCCGACGGCCACCAGTCCGCAGCCGGTGCATTGCGGAATGTCGTGGGCGACACGCAGAAAGTGCTCCGCTTGCCGCCGCATGTCTGCCAGGGCCATGGATCAGCCATGTTCCCTGGTCGTGGTGGTGACCTTGTTGACGCCGGCGATGGCGGCGGCCTTTTTCGGGGTCAGCCCCAGCTGCTTGGATGTGCCGACGCCGGTAATGTTGAACTCGACCGGCCCGTTGTGCTCATCGGCATACTCGGTCGTGCAGATGAAGCGCTCGGCCGAGGTGATCGAGACATATTCCCGCTTGGCCCGCTCATGCGGCGGGTTGTCGTCGTCCTTCTTGATGGGCTTGCAGGAGGCGACGATGAGGGCACCGTCACGGGTCTGGGAAAGGGCGTTCCTGGCGTCCTCGGAAACCTTGACCTTCTCGCCCATCTCGGACCAGCGGTCGTGGCTCAGGGTGCGCCAGGAGCAGTGGTGCGGCGTCTCCATGACATCGTAGCTGAGCCAGTCCTTGTTGTTATCCTTGTGGCGCTGCCACAGCCGGTCCCAGATGGAGACGTCTGCGTCGCCGCCAGTCAGAAAGCGGCACCGGTCTGCGACGCCGTCGCCGGCGATGGAGAAGCGCACTATCGCCGAGGAGTTGTTTTTCTCGAGGACCTCGATCAGCTCCTTGTCGTTCTCGTCGACATACATCGGCGCCAGCAGGCGGCCTTCGAACTGGCCGGCCTTCACGCGATCGGCCGCGGTCAGCAGTTCGTCCTGCTTGATCAAAATCTCCGTCAGATCATCGGTTTTGCCGTCCTTGTCCTCACCGAGGATCAGGATGCGATCGCCTGAACCGGTGCCGGCCAGGCCCTTCTCTTTGAACAGCGCGACGCGGCGCCTTGCTTCGGTGGCCCAGGCCTTGGCCTCCTCGCACAGTTTGTGCTGCGCGCTGGCGCGGCGGAACACGATCGGCGACGACCACATTTCGCGGATCAGGATGAGGTCTTCATCACCCTCGGGGAAATCTTCAGGCGGCCCGAGGTGGAAGTGCGTTATGAGCCCGGTCACGTGGTCCGAATCCGGGTGCGACAGCAAGAAGGCGTCGACGTAGAGCCGGCCCTTGTCGTCGCGGGAGAGGTGCCCCTTGAGATCCTGGGCAACGTCATAGGTGTCGTCCTCGGGATCGTCGGCGGCGGCGCGGATGTTGATGTCGACAAGGATCGTTTGTTTGTTGTCGAGCTTGATCAGTGCCATGTCCCCGTTGCCCACGGGGAAAAAGGTCAGTTTTGCAGCCATTTGTGTCGGTTCCTATAGTTGGCCGGAACGGGCACGCAACGGATCACTCCGCGTGCGCGCGCCGCCGGCACCTAAGCCTGTGGCTTGTCAATGGAGCCTTGGGGCACTAGAACCGACTTGCAACGGTACGGACCTGTGGTCTGGGCAGTCTTACGGCGCCACGTCCGCAGGTACGCACAAACAGAAGGCAGGCGGTGGAATCACCGTCTGCCTTTTTATGGCACAGCGTTAAAATGAAGTAAATACGTTCGTGCAGCGCGTTGCACTGAGGGTACGACTATTTGGCAAGTTGTCAACAGGCCAATCGGACCAAAACGCCGCAGGCGGCGATGCATGGCAGGTATGTCTTTTTACATACGGTATCGGAGACCCGAGAGCGCAAGCCGTGCAGCTAGCGATCTCAATCTTGCGGACACTTTACCAGCGATGCAGACATCCCAGAAATTGATACTTGGTATGTTTGGCTCATTCATGACGGTGATGAAACGGGACGAGTCAAAGTGACCGGCACTGCCGGCACGGTTGAAAGCCGCATGGCACAGATTTCACACCTCCGAAAGGTGGCATGTCCCACGGCTGGCGAGACTGCACCGCCGCTTAGTTCGCGTCGTAGGCCGTGTAGGACATCGCAACGGTCGACCCAGTCTCCTCAGTGACCGACACCAGCCGGTCTCCGGCGGCCGCCACCACCGCGTCGCCGGGGTGCTTTTTACTGGGTGCCCGGGCATGAGCGACAAGGATGGCCTCAGGACAAAGCTCCTGGATTGCTGCATCGGAATTCTTGTCTGAGCCATGGTGGGGCAGGGCGAGAACGCGGACGTTTGCGAGATCATCCCCATAGCAATTTTGCCAGTCGCCAAGGTCGGCAGGCCTGAGCAGTTCGGCGTCGCCGGTGTTGAGCCATGCCACCTCGGAACCGCCCGTAGACCACCAATGCGGCTGATGGAGGGACCAGTGGTGATGCATATCGGCGCTGATGATCGGGGTGCTCAACAACGATAGCGACGCCCGGTTCGAAGAACCTACATAGTGCTTGTAGATGCTGCGGAGCCCAGCCCTGCCGGCGGGAGTCCGCGCATGGCGGGCGACAGCATAAGCGAGTGCACCCAACCCAGGCTGATGCGATCCAACAAGTGCGGCGCCGACCAAGTGCTCGACAGCTTTGATTATGCCGCGCAAAGCATAAGGCTGGAGTGGCGCGCGATAGGGTTTAAGACGAAGTCCGATGGTGCGGGTATGCAACGTAATCTCGCAAACGCCGCCGTCGATGATCTGGGTACGATCCGGCGAAATCGACGCGCCGACCTCCATATTCGGGTCCGACCCTGGCCGCGGCTCAGGGTTGACCACCGTATACCAGCCGCTTTCGTCTTTGGGACGGTCGGGACCACCCCCCTCCGAAGTTCCTGGTTCGTCGCCTGGTTGGCGGCCGCGTAGATAGATGACGCGTTCAGCCCCACGCGACACGAAATAGCCGGTGGGATCGGCCACCAGATCAAACAGGTTTCGGTCGAGATTGTCGCGGGCGATTTCGTGAAGAAGAAGATAGGCGAACTCGCGTTCGTTCAGGTAAGGCACCATCACATTGTCAATCAGTGTCCGGCTCATCAGGCTGTCGAGCCCGCTTACATGGTCAGTGTCAAAATGCGACACGAACAACCAATCGAGTGTCATCGGCGAGCGACGGGCCCAGGTAGCGAGAAATTCATTGAATTTAGCAGTCCGCTGGGAGCCACAGTCGAAGGCCCAATTAAATGTTCCTTCGCCAGGCACATCGAGATGGCCAGTGTGGAAACCGCCATGTCCGACGGCATGCTGAATCCATTTTACCCTGAGCATACGGCCAGCTCCCCATGTACACGATCCGCCTCGGTGGGCTGTTCTAGGCTCATGATCCGATACCATTCTTTGGACCGCCGGAAGGTGGAGTTTTCCGGCTGTTTCACGATGGCGGGCTGACGGCGCCATCGGGATTGATCAACGAGATCGGAACC
>NZ_JAMYMA010000029.1:0-55889 GCF_040318275.1 Mesorhizobium sp. M1217
AATCGGTGATTGCAACGTCACCACCGTGCCATGGCCGCTCGCCCTTCAGAGCAAGCGCCGTTCTCTCTCCAAAACTTTTTGCAGAACCTTCAGGACACTATCGATCCTGTTTTCGGAGGTGTCATGGCGCGGAGACGGGCTGGCAGGCGGGCGATCAGCTCGCCGATCGGCACGCCCGGCCGAGGGTCGCTAAGACTGGCACGCTGCATGGCCTCAAGGACGGGTGTGGGTCTCCGCATCGTCGACGCTCGAGCCGCCTTCAGCGGCCGGCACCTGACCAGGCGCGCTGTCAGTCGGCTTCGCCGGCATGGAACAGGGCTGCACCAGGCATACCCCAAGCCACTGCCCAGCCTGGCGCGACGCGTGACCGCCCGCCGCCCCTCGCGCTCGGCGGGTTTGTCATTTCCGCCGCGGTGCCCTTTTCCGCCTTGTAAGGGCGGTATCCAGCGACGAACATTTTCTCCAGGCTGCTAAGGAGCGATATGACAATTCTTGCGGTTAACTTCCAAGCGATACCCGCCCCCCCTCTCTGATCTGGGAATTACTTTACCAAATCAATGCGTTTCCACACAGGCTGGACCCAAGGCGGTCGCCATCAGTCAGCAGTAGACCTGCCCAAGCTCCGCCCGACCGAAGAATCCGTGTGTTGCGGCCGCCTTAACGCCGGATGTGAGCGCCGCATCTACCGCTCGCGACTTCGCCTACTACGCTCACTGCCGCGGGCTTTTCGACGGGCAACTCTAAGTTCGGCGAGCGTTGGCCTCCACCAGCCTCTGAAGCGTTCGGTCGGCCCGGCGGATAGCCGAGCGGGCCATGTGCTCACAAGTTCGGCCAGCGTAGCCGAACGCCACCTGCCCCAAACGAAGTCGCCGTTCGCAGGCATTGCGCGGGGGTAGAAGGCGGCTACGTCGGATAGCTCAACCAGTTCACCGGAAATTTCAGTGAAGACGACAATCCCGTACTGCTCGGTTGCGACAGCGCGGCCCAGAGTAGGTAGATCTTGAGCTGGCAGCGGATAGCGATGGCGCCGGCGTTCAGCAGCCCGCTTTTGTGCGGCTTTATATGCTTCGGTGTTCCTGGCGGCTGCTCGTCGCCGTTTCCTCTCCTCCGGTTCGGCATGCTGCGCAGCTTTTTCGATGCTTGGCCATCGGCGCCGTAGCTCTTCATATGAGCGGAACGGAACTCTCCAAGCCCGCAACTCATCGTCCCAACTCGCCCACGGAACAGCGCGCAATTCTTCAAGCACGGTCCTCGAATAGGAGGTGCGAATGCGGAGGTCGTCCGCGATCTCCAGATACTGGCTCGATATTGGGTCGAAGGCGAAGGCATCGCGTCCCTTGCTATCGTCATGGGGCGCCCGTAGCGCCGCCTCTTGCGCCAGCCAGCGGTCGATCCGCCGGGCCGCCGTCTTGCCGGGTACGAACCAGCTGCTGCGCTCGTCGCTCCATCTGGCACGCGGAAAGGTTTGCTGAAACCGCTCGATCGCCATTCGATCGAACGAAAAGCGGGCCTCGGCACCACGTGCATCCTTTTTCTGCGGCGCGGGACGAGCGTTGGATTCCGTCATTGTGCATCAACCGAGTTCGCTGCACGGAACGCAGCGCCGGCCCTAAAAGTTCACCAGCCTGACGGACTCCGCGGAATATGGCGCCTGAAGTGATCCCCGATGCTCGAGACCGGCGAAGTGAATCTTTTCCCATGCTCGGCGGTTAGGGAGAGCCGAGAGGATGACCAATGTCTAAACCAGATGGGAGAGCGGCTTGCGGCCGTGCGGCCGATAAAAGCTCGTTCGTGGCAACCGTGGTGCCGAGACGTTGGCTAGGCGGACGCAGTCACCTTTCCGGAGAGCCGGCAAGCCTACGCCGAAATGCTGGGTAACGGCTGGATTGATGCCGTCCGCCGCATCCATCCACAGAAAGGCATCTACACGTATTGGAACTTCTCCTACCGGGGCGGTTATGATCGGAGTTCCGGCCTCCGGATGGATCATCTCCTCGTGAGCCCATCACTTTCGAACAGGTTACGTGATGCCGGCGTGGACGCTGATTTGCGAGGTTGGCAAAAGCCGAGTGATCATGCGCTCGCCTGGATAGAGCTCGACCTCTGCGGCAAATAGTTGAGTGATCCATTGTTCGGCTAGGCGTCTTCGCCGACTGCTGACAAAAATCCCTGCCGGGAATTTCGTTTCCTGCCCTTGATCCTCACGCTGCCTTTCTGACGGCCGCCCTGAACGGACGGTCGATGGTGAAGGCATCTGGACGGATGGCTGCCTCAACCTGGCTCCAGGTCACGGGATGAGCGATTGGGAAGCCAGGTCGCGCTCGTGGGGAGAAGGCGCCGACCGCCGTGTTGCCGCGCCCATTGCGGAGGTAATCAATGAAGATGCGGCCCTTTCGGGCTGCCGGTGCGGCGGAGAGCAGATAGCGATCAGGATGAGCTTCAGCGAGGCGCTTGGCGAACGACCGGGCAAGGAGCCGGGCATTGTCGTGCGGGATCTTCGTCGCAAGTGGGGCCATCAGGTGAATTCCCTTGCCGCCCGTCACCTTCGGCCAGCTCTCTAGGCCTTCTGCTCCCATGATGTCGCGGAGCGCTAGCGCGGTCCGGATGACCTCATCCCACTCGACCCCCTCACCCGGGTCGAGGTCCAGAACGATGCGGTCGGCATGCTCGATGTCATCAACGGTGGCATTCCAAGGATGCAGCTCTACAGCATCCATCTCGACCAGCCCTAGCAGGCCGGCAAGGTCGTCCATCCACACGCGCACACCTTCGCCACCCTCGCGCTTCTGAACGCGCAACTGATGCACTGCTGGCGGGATCTTCGGCAGCGCGCCCTTGTGGTAAAAGGTTGCGCCGAGAGCATGGCGGACCAGCTTCAGCGGTCGGTGGCCGAGATGGACGAGTGCGTGATCGGCAACCCTCTGCCAATAGCGCGCAAGCTCTTCTTTGGACGGCGAGACCGCCTCGGGCAGCAGTTGCAGGATGTTCTCGCTGGGAACGCCATATTCCCGGGCTGGCCCACGTCGCTTTGATGGCGCAGGAGGCTTGGCCGGGATCGCCACGAGGTCTTCTCGCAGACCCTTGAACACGGCTTCACGCAGCACGCCGCGATCTGTTACGCCACTGAATTGCACCTCGGCCAGCACGTCCGGTCTGACCCATGTCGCCTTCGGTTTCACGATCGGCTCTGACAGAGGTGATTTGTTGATGATCAGCGGGTCAAGCCGCTCTCGAACCAGTCGCGCAGCGCTCAAGGTGTAGCCGCTGCGAGCCTTGCCGGCATAGAGCAGTCGGTCGCCCTCGCGGCGGCCTATGTAAAGCGATGCGATACGGCGCGGGTGAGCGCCGAGCTTTTCCACGAAAGCGACAATGGGGAAGGTGTCGCTCTTGATGCACTTCACTTTGAGCCAACTCGTCTGGACGCCCGAGCGGTACGTGGCATCGGTGCGCTTGGAGACAATCCCCTCCAAGCCCATTCGGCAGGCATGTTCAAACACGTCCGTGCCGCTCACCTCCAGATGCTCGGCATAGGTCAGTGTCGGCGCTGAGTTCTTAAGCAGCTTCTCTAGGGCTGCCTTGCGCCTCACCAGCGGCTGCTGTCGTAGATCGCGCCCGTTGAGGTGCAGCAGGTCGAACGCGTAGAAGATGAGCCTCGCCGAGTCTGGATTGCCCAACTCCCGTTCCAAGGCTTGGTAATCCGGCAGGCCGCTGTCGCCGAGAACGACAGCCTCCCCGTCGATGATCGCCGCCTTCACCGGCAGACCCGCCGCTGTTTGAACAATTCGTCGGTATCGATGCGACCAGTCGTAGCCACGACGCGTGAAGGCCCGCGCTTTACCGCCCTCAATGATCAGCTCGGTGCGGTAGCCGTCGTATTTGATCTCGTGAAGCCATTCGCCGCCCTCGGGCGCATTCTCGACCAGCGTGGGCGACTGGAACTCAATGAAAGCGAGCTGGCCATCCCCAGCTTTGGAACTCATGGCATACTCCTGACCTTCCACCCAAACCTTGCGGCCAGTGAATAGGTTCCGCAACAGGGCTGGCCGGAGGAGTAAGGCCCCGAGCCGGTTTACCCGATCCTTGCTCGAACCGGGCGTGGTTGAGGGAACTCTTAGTTAAGCCGTCGCTTATGTACGAATGTCGCTCCATTGGTTCTCTCCGCCGGTCTCCGTAAGGACCACCCGTCCTGGCATTGCTTATCAGTGCAACAACGTCGAGGGAGCCGCCGAGCAACTGTTGCAGTGGACCAAGCGTGGCCCCAAGTGGCACAGCGCAGTGCAGCTCTGCATGGATGCCATGATCGATCAGGTGAAACCCGAAGTGGTCCGCAGGGCGTTTCTCGAAGCGGCCAAGGAAGAGGGAAACCTAGTGCCTCCTTAGCATCTGCGACCGAAAGCCCTACTCTTGGTTGGGCACGAACCTAACAAAGAGCATCGTCGGCTCTGCAGCGAGGCGGCGGTCGTAGAACTGGCAAGCGACGACCATTGACTTGCCGACTACCGCTGCGCCTTCAGCGATAGTCAAGCTATCCGGCATTTAAGCTGACTTGCAGGGGATTTTCTCGGGCCTTCTCACTATCGATAATTCTCTCTTATCGATAGCGATCAGACCAAGGCTTGACCAATCTGCGGAATCGGCGCTATCGTGGTGCAGAACCGTGTTTGTCGTGCATGGCTGGGCTCAGCGCGACGCGAGTCGCATAGCGCGCTACAGCACCGCAAGCTCCTACGAGGACAAAACAATGACCATCACGGTGAAAATTGGCGAGGCCAAAACCCACCTTTCGGAACTGCTCGCTAAGGTCGAGGCCGGTGAGGAGGTGATCATTTCGCGCGGCAACGATCCCATTGCCAAGCTGTCCCGCCTTCCCCAAAACCAGGATCTGGGCGCCTTGATCGAAGAGGTCCGCGCCGCGCGGGCCCACGCAAAACCTGTCACCACCGAGGAAATTCTGGCCTGGAAGCATGAAGGCCACCGTTACTGATGCGTCTCGTCCTGGACGCGTCCATAGCCGCGGCCTGGCTGCTGCCGGAGGAGCACAGCGCGGTCGCCGAGACCCTGGTCGCCGGCCTGACAGGGCGATCGCCGGTGCCGTCGCTGTTCTGGCACGAGGCGCGCAGTGTCGTGCTGATGGCCGAGCGGCGTAGCCGCATCGCCGCAGGCGAAGCGGCCACCGCCATGGCACGGCTGCGCCGATTGCCGCTGGAGGACGCCGGCGGCGGGTCGGACGGCGCGGTGCTGGCGCTAGCGGCCGCGCACGGTCTCAGTGCCTATGACGCCGCCTACCTTGCGCTGGCCATCGAAACCGAGTTGCCGCTGGCGACCCTCGATCGCAAGCTCGCCGTTGCCGCGCGCGGCAAGGGAGTCCGCATTTTCGGACCGCTCGCCAATGGCAACTGACCTCGTCGCTCGGCCACCTGGCAATGGTGTTCGACGCGCCGAGGCGCTCGACGCATTGGATTCGGTGCTGCCCTTCGACCGGCGCGATCTTTTGGCCGAAATCCTGACCGACGACGATGTCGCAACGCTGCGCCACCTGGCCAAAGAAGGCATCGGCGCAAACTCTCTCCGCGCGCTGGCCTCCGACCTTGGCTATCTCGAGGCATGGTCTTTTGCCGCCACCGGTTCTCCGCTGCCCTGGCCGGCGCCGGAAACGCTTTTGATCAAATTCGTCGCCCACCACCTGTGGGATTCTTCCCGGCGCGAGAGTGATCCGACCCATGGCATGCCGGCTGACATAGCGGCGTCGCTGGTAGCCCAGGGCCTGTTACGGGTGACAAAAAGACCGCATGCGCCGTCCACCGTGCGCCGGCGCCTGTCGAGCTGGTCCACCTTGACCAGATGGCGCGGACTTGTCGGAAACTTCAACGCGCCGGGGCTGCAGAGCGCCATCAGACTGGCGGTGCGCGCCGGCGCCCGGCCGCGGAACTGCAAGAGCAAGAAAGCGGTGACCGCTGACATTTTGACCGCCCTCCTGAAGGCCTGCGCCGGCGACCGCCTCGTCGACATGCGCGATCGCGCGCTGCTCATCACCGCCTTCGCCTCGGGCGGTCGCCGCCGCAGCGAGGTTTCTGACCTCCGCGTCGAACAGCTCATCGAAGAAGAGCCGGTGCCCGCGGATCCCAAGGATTCAGAGGGGCAAAAAATTCCCTGCCTAAAAATCCGGCTCGGCCGGACCAAGACGACACAGGCCGATGGCGACGCTTTCGTGCTGCTCGTCGGCCGGCCGGTGACGGTGCTGCGAGCGTGGCTCGAGCGCGCCGGCGTCACTGAAGGCGCCGTGTTTCGCGGCATCGACCGCTGGGGCAATCTCGAAGCGCGCGCCCTGACGCCGCAGGCCGTCAATCTGATCCTGAAGCGCCGCATCGCCGAGGCCGGGTTCGATCCGCAAGCCTTCTCCGCCCACGGCCTGCGCTCCGGCTATCTCACCGAAACCGCACGCCGCGGCATTCCGTTGCCCGAAGCCATGCAGCAGTCGCAGCATCGCTCTGTGCAGCAGGCCTCGAACTACTACAATGACGCGGAACGCACGCTCGGGCGGGCGGCGCGGATAATCGTCTGAGTCGCAGATCGATCCGACCCTTGCGGCGCGCCCAGAATCTCAAGAGTCGCCGCCGGCGATAGCCTGCCAAGACTGTGACTGTCACCCACGCTTGCCCTGGGCACCCGTAATGGAAATGATCGCGGGCGCTACCGTGACGAACAGGATATAAGGCTCTCTGGCAGCAAGCTGGTTGAGGGAAGCCCCACCGTCATGAAGCCAATGAACGAAGAGCACCTCGCGGTCCTACGCAGGCACATGGTCGAGATGATTGCAATTCACACCGATCTTGCAAGCGAAGAACTTGGCAAGGCGGCGCTCGATGAGCGGGTATTGGCGGCGATGAGGCGGATACCGCGGCATCTCTTCGTGCCAGCATCAGTTGCGCCTTATGCCTACCAAGACATGCCGCTGCCGATCGGCTTTGATAAAACCGTCTCGCAGCCCTTCATCGTTGCTCTCATGACCGATCTCCTTGCGCCGCAACCGCACGAGGTAGTGCTCGAGATCGGCACCGGCCTAGGCTACCAAACCGCAATCCTCGCGGAGCTCGCCGGGCAAGTTTGGAGCGTCGAAATCATCGAGGAATTCGCAAGCCATGCCGAGGCTCTGCTGCAGGGCCTCGGCTTATCCAATGTCGGCATTCGTGTCGGAGACGGGTCGCGCGGCTGGCCTGAGCACGCCCCATACGACAAGATCCTGGTCACCGTGGCGGCTGGGCGGGCGCCGCCGGCCTTGCTTGAGCAGCTCAAGCCGGGGGGACGCCTGGTTCTGCCTGTGGGACCTGAAGATGTGCAGTTGCTGACGGTCATCGACAAGGATGCGGCAGGGCAACTGAAGACTCGCAAACTCATCCCGGTTCGGTTCAGCCGGCTCGAAACGGTCTAATGAGGTGCGACAACTGGCGCGACCGCGCGTTTCCGACCGTCAATCAGATGCCAGCCTTCCGCGTTTCTTCGCCCTTGGTGAACGCGAAGAAACGGTAGAGTCGAGGTGTGGCGCAATGGCGGTAGGTTGAACATATCTGTTTGCCGCCCCTTCGTCTGGCCCTGCCTTATTGATTCAACCTTGGCTCCGTTTCCACACCCCGCTCATCGAACCGGACCTGCAGATCTCCCGCATGCGGCTCTCGGACAAGTACTCACACCTTCACCCACGACACGCCACGTCCAAGTCGGGTCAGACGTACGAGCCCGAAGTGCTCGTAAAGATGCGAGTCTGGATAGGCTCCGCCCTTGCTTCGTGCAGGCTAGCTGCTGCTGAGCAATGATCTCACCACACTTCTGCAGGGGCGTAGATCGTCTCGCCGAAGCCGGAAGACTTGACCGCCTGATGCTTGCAACCCCTTGATCTAAACGCAGTCTACCTCATTCGAACAGACGAGGACAGTAGGCCATGCTGCCTCTACCGTGGGTGGTCCTTCTGTCAAACTCGTGCGGGAGAAATTATCGTAGGTTGTGCGGAAATTGAAGCAACATGCAAACACTGTTGCAGTTCATACACTCGCATCCCGTAGGGGGGACATTCTCGAAGGACGATTGGGGTAACAACGATTTTCTCGGTGTTACCGCAAGAATTTACAAACCCCATTCGGTGATATCCCGCCAGGATGACAACAACGATGGGATATTCATCGTAAAATCGGGTTGGGCCCTCCTTTACCGCGGACTACTGGACGGAGAACGCCAGATCATCGACACTCCTCTGCGGGGGGACATTGTCGGTTTCCGTTCCGTGGACGGACCCCGTTTAGCGTCCCTGGCGTCCATAACCGAACTAGCTGTTTATGAAATTTCCAGCAAGAAACTGATAGAGGCCATCTTGTCGGAAGGCCGCCTTGGGAAGACCATCGCCTGCTCCCTAGCCCGCCTGAACGCCATCCTTGCCGAACATCTCATGAATGCCGGGCGGCGGAACGCGATGAGCCGCACCGCCCATTTCCTGCTCGAGTTGGAGGAGAGGCTCTCGATCGTTGGCCTGTCGGCCCATGGAAGATATGAGTGTCCCCTTACCCAGCACGAATTGGCCGACATCCTCGGAATGACCACCGTTCACCTCAATCGGACGTTGAGGGAACTCCGCAAGGCCGATCTCGTCGCTTTCAAGGCAGGCCATGTAGAGGTGATCAACCGCAAGAAGCTGGTCAAGACAGCCGGATTCGACAGCGAGTACCTCAGGTAAAGGTTATTCCCTCTAGCTCGGGTTCAACCGTCTCGCGAACTTTCGCGTCGCCGCCTGCGGCGCGGTGCTGGGCGCCAGCGCGTAGGCCATCAGCAAAATTTCTGCTGGAAGACGACAGTGCGCCGTCGCTTGAGCAGTTCCAGACGATGCTTAGTGCGCGGCTTACCTGGCGGGCCCGCAATCTATCTTGACGAGGGCAGCGGCAAAGGCCCGATTATCATGACCGACGGCACCATGGCCTATCGCATGAGGAGAACGTGCTGCCGAAATGCGTGTAAGCTGCCCATAAACTGCGGCAGATACAGCCAGGTGTTCTTGGACCTAAAGCGCTTGGCCACGGATGCCACGAACTGCGCCCTGGTCATGCCAATATCCACCTTCAGGATTTCTCGTCCACAATCGCGAAGAACTACCGATCCTCCCTCGAATGGCTGCTGGGCTTGGGGTTTGGCTGAGCGGTCCCATCCTGAGAATGGCATCATCGCCTACCCGGTTAGTCAACCTCGCAGAGCTATCCCACTCCTTGGCATTCCTTAAGCGGTCGGGAAGCATTCCAACGGTTGGCACATGGCCAAAGAGATTGAACCTGACCGGACCCGCGCGTCACGATCGAACTCGCGGGAGCTTCAAGGCGGGGTGACGCGGTCTCAACACATGCCTCAGGCGACCGTCGACGCGAAATTTTCTAAAAATTAACTTATGTTAGAGAACGCTTATAAATAGACGATAGGCTGCACAAGCTGTTCTCGGCTAGGGGCGAAGAACTGCTGAAGACTGCTGGGTGAGCCTCACGCTTTCACAAGGGCTGGGTGTTCGATCACAAGCGCATTCAAACACAGGGCAGCGTATTCAAGCTTTCAGATTGCGAAGAATGAGGGGTGTTTTGGCAGCCGCAACGCGGCTTGTGCGAAAAGATTGGGGATTGACATGGGTTCCACAGCAGGACGGCGTAAACACACGGCCAATCGGTCAGGAGTGCTGTCCAGCGGAACGGAAAGTGTCCACGGCCAAGGAGGCAGGGGATGCCTCCTCATCCTGGACGGAAGGGCTCTAGGCCGCGAGTGTCTCGCATCGGCTCTCGCGGACCACGAACTCGGCATGGAGATCGCCGCCATGGGTTCGATCGATGAATGGCGCGTGAAGAAGGGCTCGGCACCTCCCCTTGCAGCCATACTCTTCAACCTTGGCGGCCGGAAGGTCACCGATCATGGCATCGCAGAGGAGATTAGGCATATTTCGTCCGAATTCAAATCAGTCCCTGTGGTTATCCTGGCCGACACCGAAGACCTTGCACACATACTGACCGCTCTCGAATGCGGCGCACGCGGCTACATTCCGACCTCGGTCGAAATCGATGTCTGTGTCGAGGCTATCAACCTTGCGGCAGCGGGAGGCATCTTCGTCCCGGCGAGCAGTGTCCTTTGCATGCGCCACCTGATAGGTTCGGGCAGCCGCGACACGCAGCCTTTGACAGGCATGTTCACGCTCAGGCAGGCCGAGGTCGCCCAAGCGCTCCGGCGCGGAAAGGCGAACAAGATCATCGCCTACGAACTGAACTTGCGCGAAAGCACCGTGAAGGTCCACATCCGAAATATCATGAAGAAGCTGAAGGCGACCAACCGCACGGAAGTCGCCTACAAAGTCAACGATCTCTTCGCGAAAGGAACTCCTGCTGAAGCGTATCCCAAGCAATAAGACGGCCAGCCCTCGGGTGAATCCCGGCGGGCCGTCTTAGTGAAAGTCGGGGGATCTCCGTTGCAGTGAATGGCATCCGGGAGCGGCCCGAGATACAGCGGCCCCCCGCCCCGGTGGGTTCGTTGCCCCGAGCTTTCTGATAATATGCTGTAGGGGATTTTGGCGGGGTGCTCCGAAGCGCCCGGCTTCGTCGCGATGATCTTGTTCTGCAGTCCTCTGGAAAGCTGTTCCAAGGGGGCGGTGTCAGAGGCAGTGGTCCGCATGCGGCCGCAGAAGCTCTCGGCGCTCGACCCGACGGCAAGCCGGCGTAGACATACCGTCCCGTGTTCCTGCAGGACATTCAGGCGTGGAGTGCTCATCCCGCTCTCGTCATCAGCTGCACCCGCGACGAGGCGGCTGTCATGAAGATGATAGCGGCCGCCGACGGTGACTGGCGGTGATGAGCACGACCTCACTTCGGTTGCGGACCAATAAGGTGACGGCCGTCTGACAAACGGATCTAGGTGTCGCCGAAGGGCTTCGCTGGGACCCGCACAGGGCGGCACGCAAAGCCAAGAAGATTCCAGCCAACAGGAAACTGGCCTGGAGGACGACCGCTTGAAAAGGGAAATGCGCGACTTCCGCCAGCTCGGAAGCTGACCGGGATTCGGGTTAACTTCCTGCCGCTGAATCCGCCGATCCATCTGCAGTGTCAGGGAAAGTGTGTCTGGCCACCCATCTTATGGCTTCTTCGATCGTATCGAAATTCTTGTGCTGCCCGCTCAGCAGCCCGAAGCCTGTCTCAAGGAACCATTTGCCCTTCGTGGAGTAGGCTTCCTCGTCGATCTGAGTAAGGACCGCGACCAGTTGGTCCCATTTCCACACCAGAACCCCGGATTCTCCGCCCTCGACCGTTCCGATCCGGGCTTTCTTGAACGAAAATCCATGAGCAATTTTTGCTTCGCCCACTTTGATGAATCCCTCAACTTCAAAATGGATAGTAAGAACGGTCGGCCCGAATGGCCAGTTCTGTACTGTCTTTCCTTGTAGATGTCTTTTGGCCGGACCGCTGTAGACGAATAGTTAGCAGATCGCCCGATGAGTTCAAGGCCCACTCCATTTTTCGATGGTCGCCCCGCACGTTTTTTGCGAGAGAATGTGTGCAAACTGCTAAAGAATTTTGGCCTTTCGGAGCGTGAAGCCTCGGCGAAATGCTGGGGTGCCCGGCATTCCATCCAGCGCAACCTCGCAAGCCCAGCGAGTGTCTGGCGGTCGAACCAGTCCTTGGAGCGCTGCGTTCCGAAGTGCTTGTCGAGGCGCTCGATCTTGCGTTCCAGCACGTCGGCCGTGAGCGGCACGTAGGCATTGGGCTGGCAAAGGTCGCCGTCCCATTTCGGGGCGGCATTCGAGCACCAGATGATCGCGGAAGACGTTCCAGGTCAGTTGGTTGACCTCCCGCTGGTCCTGATGGGCGTCGAACCTGGCCTGGGTTAACACCACGTCGCGATGAACCCGTGATCTTACATGCGTCAGCCACTGCTTTATCGATCGGCTGTGGGCGGGGAAGTAGCTGTCTTCGAAATCCGCGACGGCAATCATAAAAGGCCGGGTCGTGGTCCCGTTGGCGGGGTCCACCTGAGCGCCCCATTGCGATCAGTCTCTACTGCACCCTCCTTACGCTACCATCGCCGGGGGTGATTTGAACCTACGCGTTCTTGATCGCGGAACCTCGTATCAGGGCGTAGTTTTGGAAAGTACATCGTAGAAAGGTGTGGTTGCGGGGACCTGAGACCATCTCCAAATTGCGGTTTTCAGCATCGGGATCTAATGTACTGGGTAGCTGGTCGCATCGTTCGACCGGGGTCTTCTTCGTGCGGCAGCATAATGCAGCGTACAGGTCACCAGCCCGAAGGACGATATGTCAAGACGCGGAGGCGGTCACATCGGATGAGTGTTCTTGAGAAGGTGGTACTCCTTTTGTGCTTCAAGTAGCTCTTGCGGATGGGGAGAAGGCTGAGTTGCCGTCTTTTCGGTCCCTGACGGGCGATTGCCAGGAGCGGAAGTGAGCATACCATGGTTCATCGCCCAAACTGCAGCCTGGGTACGGTTGCCGACCCGAATCTTTCGAAGGATAGCCTTCACGTGCACCTTCACCGTCGCTTCGGCGATGTTAATCTTGCGCGCGATTGTTTTGTTAGACTCCCCTCCGATCAAGCAACGTATAATACACTCTTCTCGAGTTGACAACATTGATGGTTCTCGATCAGCATTCTCCATTGTAACATCCACATTTGTAAACTCATGTACCGCATCATATTTCAGACCATGTCTTATGTCCTGAATAAACGTCGAAGTTTCTGCAGGTAGAACCGTCTGACCTAGCATAACCAATTCGAGAGCTTTGATGAAGGTGTCGTGAGCGGCTACTTTTGTCAAATACGCGTCAGCCCCCGCACGAAGGGCTGAAACTATATCGTTCGGTCGACAGTGATCGGCTAGCGCAACGACATGGCTGGTCGGATAGATCCCTTTAAAATCTGCAATTTGTGCGAATCCAGCATCCGCATCAGTACCGTCGACATCCATGATGAGCAAGATGGACCGGTGCTGGGGTATCGGCTTCTGCAGAAGGTCGTGAACACAAGCCGCAGAGAAAAGAATGCGAAACTTTGCTGCATCCAGAATTAGAACGAGGCCCTCTCGGAGTAACTCGCTTGGGCTGACAAGCACTGTTATAAAAGACTTTGTGGTCATCAAGGATTTCGCTGTCATCGTAGCCTCCCCTGACGCGATTGAGGTACGCGCGTCTCGCAAAGCGCTCCTCGCATAGTTTCTTTTTTGACGTGTTACCTTACGCTATGAAAACCCTAGACAAGAACACCCTCTTTAGGCGTAGGGTAGCTTCGTCGAGGGCTACCCCGGATTCTCAAGCCTGAGGCCTTGGTGAGGGGTGCGAGCCCTGGCTTTCAGCCGCTCCGGGCGGCAGCCGGCACCATCGTGGCGCCGGATGCGCGGGCCGCGAGAGTTGCCGGACTTGGTCTCCCGTGGGGCGTGGGTGGTGCCGCCGGTCTGGCGCGGGGCGGCGCGGCGTGTCAGGCGGGAGAACCGCGGGCCCAGGGGGCCGCGCCGCGACCAGCCGCCATTTTGGGATGAGGGCGCAGGCCGAGGAGAAGGTGATCTTGACGCGGCGCGCGCTGATCCTGACCAGCGCCCGAGCTTCACCAGCTTGAGGAGCAACGTGCCACAGCTGGCATGGCGACTGGGTGTGGGCCAGGGCGATGCGGCGCAGCGCGCACAACAGCACGGATACCTTCCGGGCATCGAAATGGGCGATGGTCTGCCGAGCCGCTCCTTGCGTTGCACCTGCGGTGAGCAATAGAGGAGTTGCCTGGCGCGGCCCCTGGGGCGGCCCATATCGGGGCAGCGCTGCCGGGGAAGTCCCGTGGCTGAGGCCGAAATTCGAGCCTGGTGAGATCCGGCGAGAGAAATGATGAGGCGGGCCAGTTCTGCTATTGCTACCTCGATAGGGTTGCCAAGATTGCGGCTTCGTCGAGGTCGCCTCTTCATTCATCAGGCGAGGCAAGCCGTCGATCAGGTCATCGACATAGCAGAATGACCGGGTTTGCGACTAGGAGCCGGAGATCGTGATCGGCTCGTTCTCCAGGGCCTGGACGACGAAGTTGGAGACGGCCCAGCCATTCTGCGAACGCATGTTGGGGCCGCAGGGGGTTCGAGACGCTGCGTCGGACCACTATTTCCGGCTCTTCGTTGCGTTCGATCGCCTTTGTCCCGTTTGCCATCAAAGAGGTTCTCCTTCACCGCAGCAAATCTGCTCATTGGACGAGTTCGCCTAAGGGGGTGTTTATCCGGAAGGAGTGCCTACAAAGGGATAGTTGTGCCGCTGGCGGTGAAGGGTCACGATACGGCAGAGCCTTCTTCGTCGACCGATGCTCGCCAGTTCGGGACGGGCTGGCCACCACTGAAAGTGAAAGCCACGCGCCATGGCCATGGATGCAAAATACAATTCCGAGCCCGTCACTCCCTCGTCACAGGCGGCCCGCCGCAGGGGAATGAAGGCCGTCCTGCTTGTCTTGGGGGTCTCAGGGGTCGCCGTCCTGGGGGCGGGAGCGGTCAGAAACTGGGAGCCCATCGAGGCTGCCTCCGGAGCCGTGGCGCAGAAGGTCGAGGCTACCTCCGGAACCGTGAGACGGAAGGTCGAGGATACCTCCGGAGCCGTAATGGAGAAGGTCGAAGATGCCTCCGCAGCCATGGTGCAGAAGGTAGAAGATGCCTCCGCAGCCGCGGTGCAGAAGGTCGAGGCTGCCTCCGCAGCCGTGGCGCAGAAGGTCGAGGCTGCCTCCGCAGCCGTGGCGCAGAAGGTCGAGGCTGTCTCCGCAGCCGTGGCGCAGAAGGTCGAGGATGTCTCCGGAACCGTGGTGCAGAAGGTCGAGGATGTCTCCGGAACCGTGGTGCAGGGGGTCCAGGATGTCTCCGGAGCCGTGGTGCAGAAGGTGTCTGCTGCTATCGATAGCTGGCAAGAACAACCGGTTCAAGCCATGGCCGAACCCTCCCGTGCGATCGTGTCGGGACCGGATGCGTCGGCCGCGACGTTCGTCGAACGGAGCGCCGTCCCTGCGGTCCCCACTAGTGCCGAGCCCCCCAAAATCCTCAGCACGGGACCGGATGCATCGGCCGCGGCGTTGGTCGAGCGGACCGTCGTCCCTGCCGTCCCCACCAGTGCCGAGCGCCCCAAAACCCTCAGCAAGGCGCCAGGCATGCCAACCGGAGCCCTGTTCGGCGTCGGCGACCGCCTCAAGGTCGCATTCTACGAGCGCGTCGACGTCGAGGAAGACAAGTGGGGGGGCGCGTCCTCGGCCTTGCACGGCATCCTGCAGCGTCCGGAACTGAGCGGCGAATATATTGTCCAAGAGGACGGCACGATTTCCCTGCCCTTGCTTGGCTCCATTCCGGTCGCCAACCGGTCAACGCAACAGGTACAGGCCGACCTGGTGGAAACCTTCGATCAACTACTGGGCCGCAAGGGGCTGGTCAACATCCTGCCGCTGGAGCGCCCGCCCATTTACGTGCTGGGGCCGGTCAAGAATCCAGGCTCGTTCAAGTACGCGCCCGGCATGACGATCCTGCACGCGATCGCGCTGGCCGGCGGACTCGACCGGACGGAGAGCGAGCCGTGGCAGAAGATCGAAGCCGTGCGTGAGACCCAGAAGCGGAGCGGGGCGATCGATGCCATGTTGAAGTTGCTCGCGCGCGCGGCGGTGCTGAAGGCCGAGCGCGACGGTACGGCACCGACTATCCCGCGCCAGTTGCTGGAACTGGCCGGCGCGACCGAAGCGGCTAACCTGGTCAACGAGCAGAACGACCGGCGCAAGGCCGTCGCCACGGCCCGCAAGGATCGCGAGCGCGCGAACCTGCGTGCGCTGGAGGCGGCCAAGCAGGATATTGTCGCTTATGGGCGCATGGAGTCGCTCGACAAACTCGTCAAGCTGCGCCAGGAGCGCGTCAACAGCATGCGCACACTCGTGGACCGCAAAGTTCTCAGCATGACGGTGATGGATCAGATCCAGAGTGAGTTGTCCGACGCGGAACAGCGTCGGCAGGACGCCCTCAACCAATACGCGAGCGCCAAGCAGCGCCTCGCTTCGCTGGAGTCTGAGGTGTTGCGGACCCGGGCCGACCTCAGGAATGATCTGGAGGTCGAGATCGAGACCATCGAGAGCCAGATCGCGGCCAATATGCGCGAGTTGAACGCCAGCGAAGGCGTCCTGTACACGTTGCCGGTGACCCGCGTCCAGTTTGCTAAGGACGCGAACAGCGCAACTTATCAAATCGTGCGGCAATCGTCAGCCGGGCCGGTCAGCATTGACTCCGTCGGCATGACCCTGTTGCAGCCAGGCGACCTCGTCAACATCATCGTGGGCGAAAACGAGCCAAGAGAGCCGGCCGGTTCGCCCGTCCCGACCTCGTCGCCGACCAGCGAGAGCTTACCGGCCGCGTCCAACCGCAACGATGTCGAGCTTTCCCGCGTGGTGAGGGAGTAGAGGATCGGTTTGATGCCCGGCAAGGGGATTGATCTGCATGGCCGGTCTCCATGGATGAACTCGTCGGGACGAAGTGGGAAGCGCGAAACGACCACTCGCCGACAGCTTGAACGCTTCAGGAACGAGCATGTCCGCCTCCGCTCAGGAGTTCGGATCATTGGCAAAGGTGCAGTGAGATGACATCGAACGGGACACAGGTGCCCATCAAGCGGGATTGGTCAAAGATTTCGGAATTTTGTCACGACGGCGCGCACGCTCGAGCGGATATTTGCGCTAGCGTCTACACTTCCGGCGCTTGCAAGTCTTCACTTTCAGCGCTCGCGACATGAAGTCTTCACCAAACAGGAAAAACTCCGAGTGCTCCATGGACGAACAGCAGCTCGCAGCGAGGATACTCCTGGCTTTCCCGCCGCAATGCGCAAAGGATCAGGAAGATCTCTGTATGTCAGAACCTCTTGATGTCTCAGCCATCGGTGCGGAACGCTATCGTGTGCCTTCAATAGAACAAGCCATGCGCCAGGATACCGTCATCGACGTTACCGTGGAGGCCTTGCCGGACATCGCGAGACTCGAGCCCGTTTGGAAGGAGCTCGAAGCGCGAGCAACTCACTCATTCTACCTATCCTGGCTCTGGATCGGAACTTGGCTGCGGCATCTGCCGGGGGGCGCGCAACCACATGTTCTAGTCGCTCGGACGTCAAGCAGGGTCGTTGGGTTGGCGATTATTTGCCGGCGGAGGGCGTGGAGTTTCGGGCGGCATGCGCGGGCGCGTTGGTTGCTCAATGAAACCGGAGATGTTCGTTTCGATCGATTGTTCATCGAGTACAACGATATTCTTGCGGAGCGATCCCTGGCCGATGCCACTCGAGTGGCATGCGTCGAGGCCTTGGCGCATCACTTGCGCCACTCTGACCAACTGGTGCTCTCCGGAATTGAACCGGAGTTCGAGTTGGCCGCTTGTCGCACCGCGGGCCGGGCCGGGTTCCTTACCGAGGTGAAAGCAGAAGATACGGCACGGTGGATCGATTTCGCCAAAGTCCGCCAGAAAGGCGGAAATTACCGCGCCACATTGGGCCGCAATACTCGGCAGGCGGTAAGCCGTGCCATGCGGTTATATGCGGAACGCGGCCCCATTGCGTTCCGGACCATGGAAATGACATCGGAGGCACTCGCCGCGTTTGATTTGCTCGCCGAGCTTCATCAGGCGCGGTGGGGACGCAAGGGAGCCTTTGCAAATCCGAGCTTCCGTCGATTTCACGAGGAGCTCATTGCACGCGGAGCTCCCACCGGGACCGTCCGCATCTCACGGACGTTGGCTGGAGACCAGACAATTGGGATCCTGTACAATTTCGTGCATGACGGCCGTGTTTACAACTACCAAAGCGGCTTTCTGTATGAGCGCGACGGCCGGCTCAAGCCCGGGCTTATCAGCCATGTTCTGGCTATTGAGGACAGCATCGGACGCGGGGAATGCGGCTACGATTTTCTGGCAGGCTTCTCCGGGCACAAGTCCCACCTGGCCAATGCGGAGCATCCCATGAAGTGGATCGCAATAGGCAGAGACAATCCGGAGCGCCGCATCGAGGCAAAGCTGCGCGGTGCCAAGCGGGTGCTGGGGCGCATTGTTGCCCGGATGAAACAGGCCGCGGTTTGAGGCGTCGGCCAAAAAAGGACCCGCCACTCAATGTCAAGTATTGTAGCAGGTTCTTGGATATGTGGTCGGCGGGTGCGGACCTTCGGCAGGCGAGGATCAACAGGAGGTGCGCTTTGTATACGATGTGCGATGTGACCATTGTCGGTGCTGGCCCCTATGGACTGTCGGTAGCCGCACACTTGCGCGGACTGGGCATTGACTGCCGGATAATCGGCAGCCCCATGGAGAGCTGGAAAAGCAAGATGCCGAAAGGCATGCTGCTCAAGTCAGCTGGGTTCGCATCAAACCTTTCTGATCCCGAGCATGCTTTTACTCTTCGGCAATTCTGCATCGAGCACGGCAGTCCTTATGACCATTTGGATCTTCCAATTCCGCTGGAAACATTCTCCGCCTACGGGTTGGCGTTCCAAAAACGATGCGTGCCGGACGTGGAAGACGAGGAACTCGTTTCCTTGGTTCCGGCTCCAGAAGGATTCGATCTTCGCATGAAGAGCGGACTATCCCTCAGGACGCGCAAGGTGGTGATCGCAACAGGCCTGACCTATTTCCGCCATATCCCCGAGCTGTTCTCCCGACTGCCCACCGATAAGCTTTCGCATGCCGCTGACGTTCACGACCTCCAAAGATTCGGGGGGCAGCGGGTCGCGGTACTCGGAAGCGGAGCATCCGCAATTGATATAGCGGTGCTCTTGAACGAAGCGCGGGTCGACGTTCAGCTTATCTCGCGCAAGCCGGCCATCATTTACAGTGGTCGGTGGGGAGGCTCAGGCTCGCACCCGGGGCTACGCCGCCTGGCACGTCCCGTTTCTGGAATCGGCCCGGGTTGGAGACATCGACTGTTCGCGGACTGGCCTTGGCTGTTTCGGTATTTTCCCGAGTACTATCGACTTGAAATGGCAGAAAAGTTTCCCTCGCCGTCCGGAGGGGAGCCAATGAAAGATCGGGCAGCAACCATTCCTTTGCTTGTGGGACGCTCGCCGCAGGAGGTGAGATTGTCAGAGCACGGAGTGCAATTAAAACTACTCTCCATGGACGGCAACACTCACATCGTAGAGGCAGATCATGTAATCGCGGCAACTGGATATAAGGCCGACGCGCGTCGTTTTCCTTTCTTAAGCTCTTCAATTGTCGAACAGCTGCGTCTTGTCGGAAAAACTCCGAGGCTGTCCGCGAACTTCGAGTCGTCCATCCCGGGCTTGTATTTCGTCGGGCATGTATCGACTACGACGTTTGGACCGGTCATGCGTTTCGTGTTTGGCACCGACTTCACCTCTCGCACGATATCAAGGCACCTGGCGAGTCTGCGGCCTAGGCCGTGGCGAGCGGGGCAGCATCGCCCCACTGTGCCGGCATCTTCAGCCGGAAATGTGGACGCTCGCCTTGAACCAATCAAGGGAAGTCAGTCTTCTCGCTAGGATTGGGGCTATCATGCCTAGTCACGTGATAAATCCGCGGCAACACACTCTAGCCGCCGATGGCGCACCGACACCCCTCGTCTTGGGAGGAGGAATAAACGGCCTGTCCGCTGTACGCAGCTTGGCTCAAGCGGGACTGCGGCCGATTGTAGTAGTTGAGACAAGGTATGATGTGGCAGCTGTATCGCGATATGCCCAAAGAGTTATCGTTTCGACATTTAACGGCGAAGAATTTGTGGAGGAACTAGTTAGATTGCGAAAGGGAATGCCTCAGAGCGGTGTAATAATATTTGCCGATGACCGTCCACTTTTGACTGTGTCACGGTACCGTGACCGTGTAGCTCCCTGGTTCGACTTCCAACTCCCACTCCACGGACTGCTGGTCGACTTAACGCTGAAGGAGCCATTTTTTCGTTTGGCCGAGCGCGGTGGCTTTCCGGTGCCAAGAACCCTCTTGGCGCAGAACCATGGTGACTTGATTGGCCTGCGTGACCTTCGCCCTCCGTTGTGCGTGAAGCCAAACAGCCGTTCTCCGGCGTATGACGGCTCTTTCAAGAAGGCTTATCGCATCGAGACCCAAGCCGATGCTCGGCTGCTTTGCGAGCGAGTGCTGGACACGGTGGGCGAGGTGATTGTTCAGGAGTGGATTGAGGGGTCGAATGACTCCATCTACTTTTGCCTGTGCTACCTGCGCCCGGGTGCTTCGGTCGCCTTTACGGGCCGCAAAGGCCGTTCCTGGCCGCCTCAGATCGGCGTGACCGCTAGTTGCTGGGCGGCGCCGGAAGTCGCCGAGGAATTGGAGGAGCTGACAATCCGCTTCTTCCAATCAATCGGTTTGACGAACGGCTTCGCCAGCATGGAATTCAAGCGCGACCGGCGTGACGGTGTATTTCGATTTGTCGAGCCAACCGTTGGCCGGATCGATGGGCAGGTGGAGATCTCCGCCCTTTGTGGCGTCAATCTCTGTCATATCGGCTATTGCGACGCCGCCGGGCAGCCACACCCACCATTAGAGCTTGATCCGACGCACGTCTGGCGCGATGAATTCAGGGATTTCATCTCGGCCCGGCTCCTTGGCGCCGGCTGTTTCTATCCGCCGAGTCATCGGATTCACAACGCCTACTGGCGCTGGGACGATCCAGGTCCGGCGCTACTGGAGTCAGCAAAAGCCGCGAAAGAAACGCTGCGCCGTGTGATCTGGCGCGCTATCAAAACTGAACCGATTTCAACATACCGAAAAGAACAATCAGAGTTTAGGTGCTGATTGGCTCAGCGTTATCCCGACTCGCCGGTCAACAAAGAGGCGATCCGCAAGAACGCTCAAACGTAGGCATCTGCTGAAGGCCGCGGGATAGTTCGTTCACGCGCGGCACGACGGCCGCCAAAGTGCTCGACGCCGACGAATCCGATCGCGATGGCCCGCAGGCTCGCCGCTGCCAACTGCAACTTCGGCCAGCTCCTGCGTTGGCTCGCAGAGCTTTTACGTGCTTTGATCCGGACGTTCGTCAAGACCGGCGCAGCTCGGCAACTCGCTTGAATCAGAGCTCAAGCGCTTTCTTCAGAGACGACTATCGCTGCGCGCCCTTGTAGTAGGCAATGATGTCCTTCGGTTTCATTGCACGCTCCGAACGCCGGCCAAGAAAATAGACTGCGCTCGCGCCGTCGGCTGCATATCCCGGCCGGGAGAGTCTTTCGAAATGACGAAGCCAGAACAGCCCCGTGGCCGCCATCGTGCCGATCTTATAACTCCCAAAAAGAGAGCCGACGAAGTAGCGGATGGACCAGAGCATCACAATCGCGGGGCCACGCGTAATGCCGCCGTCGATCTCGTCAAAATGGCGGAACAGCCAACGATGTCCGCTTGGGGTGAAACGGGTGAAATCGTAGGCCCCCTCGTGGACTTGCTGCATGAAGGGCGTCTCTGCATAGACCACCCCGTCCGGGACTAAAACACGATGAATCTCGGCGACGACCTGCTCGGGCGTTAGAACATGCTCCAGGACGGCTTGGACCCAGACGCCGTGGATCGCACCCGAGGCCAACGGAAGCTGATGCCCATCCGCGATGATCAAGGTGAGGTCGGATTTGTAAATATCCGTTCCGATTAAGCTAAGGTCGCGGTCTCGATAAAGCGCTTCCGCGTCGCTGCCGATTGTGCCGCCTCCGATGACCAGGATGGTGGGATGGGCATCAAGGTGCTTCGCCTCGGCGATGAAGCGGTCGGCATTCGCGGCGGTCGGGCCGGCGGATCGCCAGAAGAAGTCGTGGATCTTCTGGAGAAAGCCCGCGCTGCGTTCCTTGTAAGAGCTACCTCCGGTAAGTTGCACCTCCTCCCGGCACAGGACGGAGTTGTCGAAGTCAACCAGTACAGGAATGCCGTCGAGAGCCGGAAATCCAGCTTGCGACATTTCGCAATCGGCGGCCTGGCATACGAAGGCGCGTGCTGGCGCACCCGCCTGAACAACCGCAATGCCGGATTTACAGCGCGGGCAGCGCAATAGCCCATGGGGGAGTAACTTGGCTGTCGAGTCCACCTTGCCTCCAGTTGCTAGCGAGTGCTGGCGGTTGAATCTTCATCCTGGTTCGGCCCGGAAGCCTTCACTCAGACGCGCGCACAGGAGCCCCCCATTTGGGAGATGCGATCCTCTATTTTCTGCCGCAGGCGGCAACACCAATCGGACGTGTGCGCCGCAGCCGTTACCATGATCACCACGGCCGGGATTGCCTCTCTGCTGCGACTGGTTTCTTGTTCCTTCTGCAAATTGTCTGGACCTTCGGAGGCAGGCTGTTTTCCATCCAGTTGCCGTCGATAACACTGCACCATGAGCGGTTTCCTCAAGTCTGGAGCGGCGACGCGGTCGGGCTTTCGTGTACAGGCCCGGCGGCAGAATTCAGTTTCGTCGCAAAGGCCAAAACGAGAGCCGCACATGCACCCTCGACGCTGACGGCGAGCGTCCAGCCTAGGACCAGGCCTTGAAGTCCATCAAGCTTCGCCCCCGCGACCACGAAGCACAGCTCCAGCAATCCTCCAAGCGCGAACCAGCGAGATGCCTTGCGCATCCTGTCGCCCAGCCGCGCCAGCGTGCAGGCATGAAATTTGAGCGTTGATCCCAACAGGCTGAAGCCGAGGAAGCGCAGGCTCGAACCGGCGATCTCAGAATAGGCCGGATTGAAGACCGCAAGGATCTCTTGCGAATAGATGAAGACAAAGACGGCGCAAGCCAGCGAGAAGAGCAATGACGCCATGAGCGACACAAGGAAGTCGTGTCTGGATTGTTTCGGGCTCGCTCTGACCACGGGAAACAGGATCGTGGCCATGGCTGCTGGAATCAACGAGGCCATGGAGACCAGCATCCACAACGGCACGAAGGCGGCATTTGTGATCGGCGACAGGAGAACCAGCACAAGGTAGGGCATGATGACGATCGGGGCCTGCAAGGCCACATCGAGCGAGTAGTGGTCGAACACCTTGCGTCGAAGCGTATGGAGCAGCTGGAAATTGGGGGTCCCGACGAGGCGACGCGCACCGCCCCGGGTCAACAGATCGACGCCGATACAGGACGCCAGCAAGCCGGCCGCCCAGGTCAGAAGAAGCGCTGCATTGGAGGCGTAGCCGGCGGACGCGGCGGCGGCGATCAGCATCAGCTTGATCGTGGAGAACAGCACTTGCCTGATCATCTTGCTGCTGCTGCGCAGGTTGCCCATGAACGCCTGATCGGCCACAATGCCGAGAACGGTCAGGCCGCAGCCGAGAACGAACGCAATACCCTCGAGCCAGCCGCGGATCGGGCCGGTCGAGCTGTTGAGGTACGCCTCCCCGAAGACAAACAACAAGGCCAGGCCGACCGCCAGCGCCACCCCGACGGATGCTGCAGCGGCCACGAGGCCGCGCTCCTTGCCGGGATGCCGTACCATTTCACCCATCAGCAGGGTCCCGAGCCCGGCCTCCCCCAGCAGGCCGAAGAGCGCCATCACGGACAGGAGGGCGGAGGCGTTGCCGATCACCTCCGGCGCAAACAACCGGGCCGCGAGCCACCAATAAACAAACCCAAGACCGGCCGCTGCAATCGTTCCGATCGCCAGAGCGCCGGTATTCATGACTAGCGTTGCGCACATTCGAAGCTCCCGGCGCACGCGAATAATGGCCATCCCGGCGAGATCTACCGGCAGGCATGATGGCTCTCCCGAGCCTTGCTGCGCCGGCACCGGGGACCTGCTGGCGGCGGTGCGCAGGACGTCCTGATAGACCTGCTCGATCCGGGTCACGACCGCTCCGGCCTTGAGGCGTCCAACCCTGGCGAGGCTTGTCGCCTCCAGGCGGGCCAGCAAGGCGCGGTCCTCCAAAAGTGTCTGCATTGCGTGGGCCAGGGCATGCGCGTCACCGGGGGGCACGAGAAGCCCTGTTTCGCCATGATCGATGAGATCCGGCATGCCGCCGACATCGGTTGCGACGACAGCCTTGCCTGACGCCATTGCTTCCATGATGACCGTTGCGCAGGCTTCGGGCCCGACCGATGGCAGCACGCCGAACAGTGAGCGCCGCCATGCATGCATGATGGCGGAATGCGGCCACGTAGTGAAGACTCGGACATTCGGCGGAAATTCGGTTGGCGTGTCGGCGACATGGCGCCCGATCAGGACCAGCTGCGGCGCCCGCTCCAGGCCGGCATAGGCTTGCAGGAGAACGTCAATGCCCTTGAGCCGCATCATGTCGCCGACGAACAGGATGAATCCATCCGCGGGTAGCTCCCGCAGGCAGGGATCTTCCGGGCCAAGCACCCCGACATCGTCGGGCACGAAGTTGGGGATGACCTCGTAAGGGGCGCGGCCTTGGGTGAGTCCGGTGTGACGCGACACCGCGTGGCTCACCGCGATGAAGCGGTCCACTACACGCCGAGCGGCGAAGCTCGACGCCCAGTTGCCCAAGGTGGTCGCGGCTGCCTTCACGGCGCCGTAATGCCCTGTGGCGCAGGGCAGGCACTTGGCCGGCGTTGGGCCACTGCAGAGATGGGCGCCCAAGTGCATGAAGTTTTTCTTGGCGCAGACAAGGCCGTAATCGTGGAGCGTGACCACGAGGCGTGCCCCGCTCAGACTTTTGAGCGGCAGGAAGGACGCATAGATCCAGTTATGGGCGTGGACGATGTCCGGCTCCTCCTGGGCGACCAGCCGCTTCAGGGCTAGGACCAGTTCGGGATCCGGGAAGGGCGGCGCATGGCGGCGCTCGGGATCGGCATGGAGGGCTGACAGACGCTGGAGCGTGCCACGCAGGCGATGCACGCGGACCGCGCCGTCCAGCTCGGTTTCGGGCGATCCGGGATGCATCAAGGTGCCGACGCTGACATGATGGCCCCGCTGCGCCAACGCCGCGCCGAGGTTGCGGACGTGCCGCTCCTCTCCCCCGATCACCGGAGGATAGAACTGCGACAGCAGCAGGATTCGCATGGTAGAGCCTCGTTTTCAGGTGCGCGGCACCAGCGTCGAAACGCGGCGATAGAGTCGGTTGTCTTCCGGCCGATAGAGCCGGGCCTCCGCCTTCTGCGGGGTAGCCAAAACGGACACCGGGATCTCCCGCGCCCAGGTCTCGCCCGGCGCGATGGTGAGCAATCGGAAGACGGCGAACGGTTGCCCGTCGAGGGTGATTTCCAGGTCGAATCGTTGAGCTTGGGTCTCAGCGCTCCTGATGCCGACGGTGATCCGGCCGGACTCGCCACTGGCCGATGGCAACAACCA
The DNA here is from genome assembly GCF_040318275.1 of Mesorhizobium sp. M1217. Classification (NCBI taxonomy): domain Bacteria; kingdom Pseudomonadati; phylum Pseudomonadota; class Alphaproteobacteria; order Hyphomicrobiales; family Phyllobacteriaceae; genus Mesorhizobium; species Mesorhizobium sp. M1217. The sequence continues at coordinate 25,255 of NZ_JAMYMA010000029.1, forward strand.
GAGCTCGGTGTATTTGAATTCCCGGTAGGTCGCTTCGTCCCGGACGGCCAACGCATAGGCTCCGGTCGCCACAAGCACCGCTAGGATGAGCGCGGCGCCCTGCCAGAGCCGCACCCGCACCGGAGCCGGCCAGGCTGGCAGATCGGGAGTGTCGCGGCGGCCGGCGGCCACCAACGCCGCGGTGGCCGTCACGGCCCAGAACCACAGCGCCCAGCCGAGCGGCGTAAGGAAGCCTGCGGCGTTCAGGGCAAAGCCCCCGGCAATGCCGGCGGCGAGGCTTGCTCCGACAGCGTAGACGAGGTGTTGCAACGCGGAGGTGGTCCTGATGCCAATGGCCCGCAGCACCGTGTGGCCCGAGACGAGGAACACCATGGGCGCGCCCAGGGCAGTACGGAGGAGCACGCTGTCGCTGACCGCAACGGCCGCCACCGCAGCCCCCGCCCACAGGCACGCGGCCAGAAGGTCCCGCTTGCTACAAATTCTCATGCAATTCCCTCACGTCATAGATGACAATCCAGCCGTTGTCGTAGATGCGGGCGACGCCCTTGACGTCATTGAACTTGAGCAGCGCTGCGCCCGAGAGCGGTGTTCCCTGCTGCCCTTGCCACGGCTGAAAGTAAAAGCCGAGCACCGGCGGAGCCGTGGTCAGGCGCAGGTCAATCAGCAGGAAATCGATGTCGCTTCCCGCCAGGGCCCAAAACTCGTCGGGCCCCAATGTCTCGGACTCGAATATGCGCGCGGGATCGATCCCTTCGACGATAGTGACCCTGACGTCCTGCCGGCCATAGCCCGCGAGCAAAAGGCGGTTGATGCGGTCGGTGGTGAAGCGGTTGCCCGCACCAAGCCATTCCTTGGCCCAGCGTGCCGTTTCGATCCCCATCGGCTCGATCGATTCCTGATCTGCGGAGACCCTGTAGCGCCCATGGATCGGACTAATTGAAGAGCTCGTGACGCCGCCCAGGACGATGACCGCCAGAGCAACGGCCGGTGCGATGCGGCGCCACCCGCGTGGCGTGCGGCCCTGCCAGAAGTGGACGATGCTCACCGCGACGACCAGCCCGACGGCGATGAACACGAACGTTCCCATGCGGTTGCCGATTTCCCATCCAGCGATGGTCAGTCGGAAGGCGACCGAGACTGGGAGCCCGAAGGCCAGCAAGCTGAGGAGCACGAGGCGGCTGTCGCGCCAGCGGCGTTTAAGAATGTCCTGGATCGGACGCCAACCGGAGCGCGGACCACTCGGCGCTGCCATGGCCAGCGACCGAAAGAATCCCGTTGCCAGTCCGAGTGCCACCAGCAGGAGCGCCAGCAAGGTGGTCAGCCGCATGTAGAGGGCCTTGTCCGGCGCTCCGAGGTGCTCCGACCGCGGGGTGGGCGCGCCCAGGATCTTCCCGAGCAATGTGTCGAAACCGGACTCGATCACCGGGCCGAGATAGCCTGTGAGAGGGATGCCACGGGCCTGCACCCACAGGGACGGCAGGGCTATGGCGAGGATCGCCGCGAGGCCGACGGCAATGCTGGTCTTGATCCGCAGGGGGTCGTGCCGGCGCAAGGCCTCGAGGGCCGCCAGCGCTCCGAAATAGATGGCGGCGAAGGCGGCCGAGAGGTGATGTGTGACCGCCAGGCTTGCCAACAGCAAGGCTATCAGCCCGAGCGACTTCAGCCTCGGTCGCCCGACGAGATCCTTGGACGCTGCTTCGACCGCGAAGGTCAGCACGCACAGCACGATGCCGAGGCTCTCGTAGGAGAACATCGAATCGAACAGGAAGAAGGTTGAGCAGCCCATATAGGCCAGACAGGCGATGGCCGAGATACGCGGCGATCCGGCGATGCTCTCGAGGAACAGAAACAGGGCACCGATGAACGTGCCCTTGAGGATGACCAACAAGAGCGTCCCCGACACAAACAAGGGAAGTCCCGTCAGATCGACGATCGCCGTTGTCAGGATTTCCAGGGCGGGATACGTTGGCCCGATCGGGAAAAGCGGGTTGGAAAGGAACAGCCGGCGGGCCGTGACGAGATCCTCGGCCGAGATCCAGTGCAAGACCTCGTCATAACCGCTGAAGCTCGTCGGGGAATAGACTATCTTGCAGTAGAACAGGGCTTCGGCAAGCAGGAAGAGCAGGAACAGGCGCTCACCACGGGCTGTCGTCGGCCAGGCGATGCGAAGGCAGGTCGGAGCGATCAGGAGGACGACACCGGACCAGAAGAGCGGCGGCGCCACGTCATAGCCCCGGCGCCCGGCCGCGTGCCCGGCCACGACCAGGAGCACAGCCGTGGCGACCGTCAGGCACAGAACCGCGATCCATCCGGAATTGGCGCCTTGCGGCGGGTCACCGGCGCTGCCGCCGCGAAGGTCGGGACCGATAACGGCCGAGACGAATCGTATCCCGGCCTGGAGCGGGTTGATCCTGGTTCCTGCGGTGAAATGAGCCGGCATCATCAGCGTCATGCCCTCCGCACAGGGGGCCACGACGTCGCGCCGCCGGGGGGCAAGCGGACCGTGGATCGGCTGCCCAGGACATCACAATAAACGTTGCTCAGCGCTTGCGCGCAGGCATCCCAGTCCGGCAGCGCCAAATCCGGGACCTGCCGATGGGCCTTCAGTTCTTCGGCCATGGCGGCGGCCAGCTCTCCAGGACCGGCGTTGCGCGGAATCGCCCGGCACAGGCCATTGGCGGCCAGCTCCCCCAGACCGGACGTGTTGCTGACGAGGACCGGACGGCGCAGCGACAGGGCTTCCATCACGGCGATCGGATGGGCTTCGTATTCGCTGAACAGCACGAATAGCGCGGCGCTCGCCAGGAGGTCAGCCATTTTCTGCCGGTCGGATCCGGGGATGCTCGCGATAGTGACCCGCTTCTCGAGGCCGAGTGTCGCCACGAGGCGCCGCAATTCTCCCTCATACGGGCCTGTTCCGACGACATGCAGTCGCGCGTCTGGCACCCGGCGGATCAGTTCGGGCAAGGCCGCAATCGCCCGGTGGTGGCCCTTGTAGCGCTCCAGCCTGCCGCCCGAGACGATCAGGTGCGGATCGATCTTAACGCTGGGGCTCGCAGCGGGCATTGCGGCACCGTTCGGGATGACGACAAACCGGTCCCGCGGCAGGCGCATCCTGGCGCTGAAGAAGTTGGCCTCGAATTCGGAGACGCCGATCAGCCGCGCGGCCCGGGCCACCAGCGGCCGAAGCAGCGCGTGCTGGGTGCCGCGCACGGCGTTGCGCAGCCGGGAGGAATGCCCGCCGCTGTGGAAGGTCAGAATGAACGGCACCTCCCCGCGGACCGCCGCGAGCAGCCCGATCGGCACCACGAAGGTGCTGTAACCTTGGAAATGGATCATATCCCAAGCCCCGCGCCGGATCGCGGTATAGATGCCAGGTGCCACATAGAGGTCCAGCTCCCTCGGCCAGGCCGGCACGCGCTGCAGGTGCATGCCGCTCACCTCCTCCTCCACCGGCAATTCCCCCGAGGGATCGGTGGTGAGCACATCGACCGTGTGGCCACGCGCCGCCAAGCGAGGACCGACCTCCTGGATGTGAGTTTCGATACCGCCCATGAACGGATAGCAGCGAGCGGCAACCATCAGGATTCGCATTCGGGGCTTATCCACCGGCATCATAGGCTTTCGCATTTCGCCTGTGCTGTTCGTGCAGCCTCTCGCGCAGGATGGTCTTGAGAACGCGCCAGCCGTCCGGGATGGCGCGCAGATGGCTCACACCGCTAATGCGCGAAGCCTCGAAACTCGCCACCTCGACGATGATAAGGTGGTTCTTCAAAGCCCGCACGTTGATGAGGGTCTCGATCTCGAACCCATCGCAGTCACAGTTCAGCGTGGCGACGTGCTTGGTCCAGAAGGCTATATATCCGTAGCATAGATCGGAGAACAAACCGCCATAGAGCAGCCGCACCATCAGGGTCAGCCCCCAGTTGCCGAGCATTCGGAACAGCGACATGTCGTTGGTGCCGGCGCCTTGGAGGAAGCGTGAGCCCTTGACCAGATCCGCACCGGCCATCAGCGCACTGACAAAAACGATCGCCTCCTCCGGGACCATGGAGCCGTCGGCGTCCAGCATGACGATGATGTCGCCTGTGGCGGCCAGGAATCCCGCTTGCAATGCGGCGCCCTTGCCCCGCCGGGGCTCCATGACAACCTTCACGTCCTCGCGCAGGCGGCGCGCGACCGCGACTGTGTCGTCCGTCGAACGACCGTCCACGATGATGATCTCGTGCGCCCAGTTGGGGATGCGCGGTAGAAGCCAAGGTAGGTTCTCGGCTTCGTTGAGCGTCGGGACGATAAAGCTGACTCGGGGCAGAGTCAGCGACCGCCGCAGCGCGACGCTGATTGGGTCAGGCGTCGACACGGCAGCGCCGCGGGCGACGATGCTGGAGACAGGGGCATTCATGGCAGCACGGTGCGGTCGAGCCGTCGGACCAGCGGCGAAGGTTGGAAGCGAGCCAGGACTGCCGACAAGTGTCGGGCGAGAGGACGGGGCCCGGACCGGAACCGGCACGTGGGACCGAAGCCATTCGCGGCGGAGGGACCGATGAAATCCAAAATCCGGTGCTCCACACTGCGCGCACGCAAATGCGCCGCCAGCGACAAGCCGTAGGTGCCAGCTTCGATGGCAGCGACATCCCCGGATGTGCTTATTCTAAGCATATGCGGACTCCACGACATGATGAAACAAAGATGAGATGAAATAAAAATGAGCGATGGAAAGAGATTTCCCCTCTCTGGAAAGAGACTTCCCTCTCTTCGTCTGAGCAATGCGAACATTACTAAGAACATTACTAATGAGGCTCCGCAATGGAAAGCACAATAGATGGTTAGAAAGCACAATAGGTGATTAGCTCTTTGTGATTATCCCTTCAGGGTAGTTCCGGCCCAAACGCCAGCGCAGATGATACGGCAGCGGCACCGATCACCTTCAGCAGCTACGCTGGCAGGGCTGCCAAACCCGTAGGTCCGACCTCTGGAGCCGACAACATCGCAATGCCTTTAACGCCAGCGATGACAATCATCGACCCGCGGCCGGATCTCGAGCGACAGTCTCTACCAAGCGAGCGGTGCAGCATGCAGCGAAGGTCGCCGGCGCGATGAACCTCGCGCGCAACGCCGACATTGCCACTGGCCAGAAGCTGCGACGTGCAGGTGGGTTCGCTCCTTCACCCGGCCGTGATTTCCGAGCTACCACTTGTTCTGTGTCCGAGAAGGGTTGAGCGCGCCCGGCCCTTCGCAGGGGGTACCTTTCGCTAGGCCAGCTGGCTACGGGTAGCTAAACCGGACGCGAGACCGGCCAGGAGAGGTGCTGCCCGTGCGGTCCCGAGACCGGCGGATCGGATACAAGCAACCGATACGAGGTCGTGACCTCTCGTAGACCCCCGATATGACCGAACAAGTCGATCACCTCCAGGCCGGACCGCCGGTTGTAGGTGTGGCACCCGAACGCTCCGGACCGAATGCGACCGACCGGTGTCTGGGCAAATTCCGACTCGCCGAGCGCATCGATCCGGCAGAACGTCACCGCGCCGCCATAGCCGCGCGCGCAGTCTTGGACCGGGCGTAGCGTCCGTCCGCCGTGTCGGATGACGGCGCCTGCAGGGCGGCTGAGCGTGGCATCGAGCAGGACGGGGTTTGCGGCATGGGGCGTCCAGGACCCGGTCAGGCTCTCGGCACGGTAGAGGCTGAGGACATCCCAGGACGTGGACCTCCACAGCCTTGGGCTGACGAAAAACCAGAAGCCACCCTCGTGGCAGAGCGGCGTGGTGTCGTAGCCCTCGATGCCCTCGATGAGGCAGGCCTCCCGCGTCCACCGGTAAGGGAATTCCACGGCCCTGTAGAGGCTGATATTCTTGGCCGCCCCCGATTCGGGGATCATCCAGATCTGCCCATCCTGCTCGAACACGAACGGGTACGAGAGGTGATGCGGTTCCTCCAGGACGATCTGGGGTGCGCCGGCGGTCCCGTTCCGGTTCGCTGTCACGACTGCAATGCACCCCCGTTTCTTCGAGTAGAGGTACTGTTCGACAAAGATGAAATCCTGCCCCTGGTGCCGGAACGGGAACGGGTCGGCAAGGTAGCTGTCGGTGTCCCCGGTAAGCACCCGGAATGCTGCGTCGCCTTTGTCGAGCAGGCTCGCCGATTCGTCGAAGCGCCAGCCAATCCCCCACCTCCTGCCGCCTCTCGCCAGGATGTCCAAGAACCTGATTGCCTTCGATGTCACTGTGCGTGTCGCTCTTGCAAGGGCCGGAAGCGCGCCGAGCGAAGGCACGGCCGTGCGTGGGCCGGAGACACCGGACGCAGCTGAACCGGTTTCCTCGCGCAAGGCTTTTAGGATCAGCGCCACAGCGCAGGAGAGGACGCTATCGAGGCTGGCTGCGAACACTTCACGGTTTACACGGGCCGGGCGCGCCATCCACGGCTGCGACGGCCGCGCCGTGTCGTGCAGGTCGACGAGAGGGTCCTGATCATTCGCCAAGGCCGCCATGACTCCGATCTCGCCGGGTACGCCGTTGAAGAGCGGCGTCAGCACGCGCCGCCCCGACGGGAGGGGCTCCGCTCCGCTCAAATCGATCACCACGTCCACTTGGTCGGCCGGAGGCGGCGGCAGGGATCGCAGCGCCGCCTCGACGGGGTCGGTGGCGCCGTTGACACGTAAGCCATAGACTAGTCGTTCGAGTTCGAGCAGCAGGCGGAAGATCAACGGCAGCGGGCGGCAGCCGGTCGCGAAAGCGCAGGAGATATCGTTGCCGGGCACTTCAGCAAGCGCCTCTGCCAGCCACAGATGCCAGCGCAGCGGCCGCGACGGATCGAGACTCAAGCAAATGCGCATTGTGTTCTCACGGCGGCTTCAACAAGACGACAGCTTTGACGAGAACCACCTCGAGCGAGGCGCCTTGCCAGCTGTCCGCGGGCCCGCGAGCCAAGGAGGGAGATAAAAAGCCACAGCGCTCGCCACAGCGCGAGAATACTTCCCACCTGCTACTACCGCGGGGACTCGCCAATACGAGGAGCCGAACTCTTGGTTGGGAGCGATGTCTGACAGCACGGGTCCATACTCGAGCGACCGGAATCGGTTAAGCACCACTATGCCCGAACGACGACGGGCCGTGCGAGGTCAGAGGAGGTAATCCTTCGGGGCGGTTGCACTCGGCGCCCGGCGAGAGCCACATGCCGGGATGATTGTCGACTGGCAACGAGTGAAAAGTGAGCTGCGCAACGCCGGACTGCGCGTGCTGGTGTTCGCGTTGCTATCTGTTCCGGCAGCCGTGAGCGCCGCGGACAGCTTGTCGGCAACGTCCTTCATCAAGACCTCGGGCACGGAGTTTACCGTCGACGGCAGGCCGTTCTTCGTGACCGGCGTGAACAACCACGATTTGACCTACGGGTCGCAGGATGAGGTCACCCGCGTTCTCGAGGACGCGGTGGCGATGGGCGCCAATGTGGTTCGCATCTTCCTCCAGCCGGTGATCGGGTCGCCAGACGGAAGCATCGCGACGATCTGGAACTGGCGGCTCGAGGCCGATGCCAGCAATCTCGCGAGCGATGGCTGGACGAGTTGCTGATGCCCTACGCCGATCCACGCGTGCTTGGTGCCGGCGGCCGCCTCGAGGCTCTGTGGCGCAAACCTCGGCCCTGGTGGTCTTAATGCTGAAAACAGGTTTCCGGGTGGGCCGAATCCAGCGCGTGGAAGCCTGGCTTGTCAAAACCAAGACCATCGCACCGTTTATCGAAGAGTTTGGGCAGACATTGGCAGCTCAAGTCGGGAGAATTCGTGGATGCGTATCTTGATGCGTGCGCAATCCTATCTGCCGATTGGCGGTGGCCAAGACGGCCACGTCCGGAAGCTAAGTATCGATGCACCCCGCCGCGATCATGACGTTGCCGTTGCCACAACCGATCAGCCTGGATCGAAAACCGGGCAGACTGAGGATCACGTCTGCAGCGAACACCGGCAGGTCCCGCCCTCCCCCACGATCTCAGTGATCATTTGTGCCTACACCGTGGACAGATGGGAGCTGATGCTTCAGTCGGTGGCGTCGGTTCAGGAGCAGACCTTGCAACCCTGCGAGATCATCGTATGCATCGACCATAATGAGACCCTTTTCCACCATTGTGCCGCGTGCTGGGCTGACTTCGCCGCATCCACCCCTCCGATACGGGTGATCCAGAACAAGTACGACGGGCACCTGGGGTCGGCCCGAAACACGGCAGCCGAGACAGCTGCCGGAGACATCGTGGCGTTCTTGGATGACGATGCAGCGGCCGACAAGGACTGGCTCGCGATTCTTACCGCCCCGTACCAGGATGAGCGCATCGGCGCCGTCGGCGGGCGTCCGATGCCGGTTTTCAAGGCTGGCCGCCCGGCCTGGTTCCCCGTGCAGTTCGACTGGGTGTTCGGATGCGCTTATGACGGCCTCCCGACCAGCCGAGGCCCTTTGGCTCATCTCATAGGAGCCAACATGTCGGTCCGGCGGACCCTCCTCGAGCAGGTGGGAGGGTTCCACTCCGACAATCACGACGACATGGACATGTGCCACCGCGTGGCGCACATCAAGGGCAGTGCGGCGGTCATTTACGAACCGGCGGCGACCGTCCGCCACTTCGTACCCGCCTCACGGGCGACTTGGAAGTACTTTTGGCGCCGCTGCTTCTTCGTCAACAAGGGGAAGGTCGAGGCCTTCGCCCAGATGGGCGACGCCGCCACACTGAGTGCAGAGGCCCGCTTCGTCTGGTACGCACTGACCAAGGGCGTACCGCGGGGGATTTCGCAAGCGGCCAAGGGTGATGCCCACGGGCTGGCCCGGTCCGCGGCGATAATCGCTGGCGTGGGGCTGGCCACGGCAGGCCACGTCGCCGGCCGGATCGAACTGGCGCGGCGATTGCGCCGGCAGCGCCAACAGGCAACCAAGCAGTTGCTGGACACAGCCGCGCAAGCCGGTGGGCGAGGGAAATAAATGCCGTCTTCGATAATCATTGGTTCGGGTCCAGCTGCAGCCGCCGCCGTGTTGGCGCTGTCCGAGAAGCCGGATGAGAAGATAACCGTGTTCGATCCGGGCACAGTGCTGGACGCGGAGACGCAGGAGGTAATCTCCAGGCTGTCCAAGCTGCGTGTCGGCGACTGGGATGAGGAGGACGTCCGCCGGGTCAGCCTGCAACCCAAGCAGGTCCGGTCCGATTCGCTGCCGGAAAAGAGAAGCTACGGATCCGATTTCCCGTTTGTCAACAAGGGCCAGCTCGACGGCGTCCACTGCGAGGGTAGAGTCAACTCAGCTGTCATCTCAAGCGCCTACGGGGGGTTCAGCAATGTCTGGGGGGCCCAGATTATGCCCTTCAGCGCCGCCACGTTCAAAAGATGGCCGTTCGGCTTCTCGGATATGCAAGAGCACTATCGGACCATCCTGGGTCACATTCCTTTCGCTGGAGAGTCCGACGATCTCGAGGAGTGGTTCCCGCTCATCGGATCCCCGGACCCCCTTCCGCCCCTGGCACCGCGGACGCAGATGGTCCTGGCCAACTACGACCGGCACCGCGATCGTGTGCGCTCCACAGGAATAGCGATAGGCCGCGCCCGGCTCGCCTTCTCAGCGCCCGAATGCCAGCCCTGCGGCCTGTGCATGACCGGGTGCCCGCGGTCGCTAGTCTTTTCGGCCTCGCACAGCTTCGACCGCTTTAGGCGCAGCGGGAGGATCGACTACCACAGCGGGCTGCTCGCGGTGCGAGTCGACCAGGAGGCCGACACAGCCATCGTGGAGGCCCGGGATCTGTCCAGCGGGCGGATCCAGCGATTCACAGCCGACCGGATCTTTGTGGGCTGCGGAGCAATTGGGACCACTCGGCTGATCTTGGGCTCGCTCGGATCGGACCAGCCGGTACATCTTTCGGAATCGGCTCAGTTCATTCTTCCAATGATATCCGTGAAGCCGACCCCCGACCCACGTATAAGGCCCGAGTTCACGCTCAACCAGTTCAACATGGTCATCGCCCGGGACGATGAGGGCTTCGATGTCTCACAGATTCACTTCTATCCGTTCAACCAGGCGTACTACGATGCGCTACCCGGCTTCCTCCAACACCGCGCCGCCGCCTTCGCGACGCATCGGCTCCTGAGCCGGTTGACGGTAGGCCTGGGCTACTTGCCGTCCTGGGCATCACCCAAGATCCGGGTCACCGCCCGGGTGCCCGCAGCTCCTGACGAGCTTCCCCAGATCACGCTCACTTCGGAGGGCTTCAGCGGGGCCAAGGCCAGGGGCAAAGACGTGCCTCTGATGCTCTCTGACGTAATAAAGCGGATTTGGAGGGCGGCACCTTACCTTGACTTGTGGCCAATCACGCGGAAGATGCTGTGGTCGGGCGGGGCCAAGAGCTACCACTTTGGCGGCAGCTTTCCCCACGCCACTGAGCCGGATACTGGAAATGCTACGACAGACCGCCTCGGGCGGCTGGCGCGCTGGGACCGGATCCATCTTATCGACGGGTCCGTTTTCCCAAATGTTCCAGCTACTACCTTTACCCTGACGGTGATGGCCAATTCTCATCGCATCGCCTGCGAAGCGATGGAACTGAAGGGTTGAGCGTTCAATGCGGATCGGCATCACGGGAGCTAACGGGTATGTCGGGACCATCCTGCGTGCCGCCTTCGCTGAAGAAGGGCATGAGGTCATCGCGTTCGCCCGTCCGAACCGGGTGACCTCCGAATCTGCCGCCGCAATGGTCGGCGTCGGCGAGTGGCGCCCATACGAGATCGAGCGCCCGCCGTCGGCGGCCGCATTCAGCGACCTAGATGTGCTCATCCACGGTGCATGGGACCTGACTCTCGTCAGCGCCGGCGATGTGTGGGGTGTCAATGTGTCCGGGTCGCAGCACCTCCTCCGCAATGCCGCCGACGCAGGGGTTCGCCGGGTCATTTTTATCTCCTCGATGTCCGCTTATAAGGGAACTCGACAGTTGTACGGTCAGGCCAAGCTAGCTTGCGAGCGCACCGCTAGCAGTCTGGGAGGTGTCTCCACCCGCCTCGGATTGGTGTACGGCCCCGGTTGGGGCGGGATGATAGGCGCGCTGCGCAAGCTCACCAACCTGCCGGTCACACCTCTCATCGGGGCACGCTCCCATCAGTTCACCGTGCATGAGGCGGACATGGCAGCCGCCATGGTGCGTATTGTCGAGTCGGACATGCCCCTGCCGGAACCGGTAGGGCTGGCCAACCCCGAACCGGTACCGTTCCGACGGCTCATGAAAGAAATCGCCGCGTCACAAGGCAGAACACTGCGCGCCGTCCCCGTGCCCTGGCAGCTTGTCAGTGGCGTCCTCAAGGCAGCTGAGGCCCTGCATCTCCCCCTACCCTTCCGATCCGATTCAATCCTTGGGCTCGTGCACCCGACGGCAGAGGTTCCCGGCGTAGAGCGGCTCAAGGAGCTCGGAATTGAGTTTCGGTGCTTCTCGGTGGACGGCGATCGACCTTAATCTAGGACATCGAGATAATCTAGGACATTGCATCGACACTCCTGGTCGAAAACCGGCTCGATGCGCCAGAGATATTACCCGCACAGCGAAATGTGCCGTCGGCGCGATCGCAAGAAGAAAGCGGTTGCGCATGCCATTTGCTGCGATCGCGTCACGCACAATCCCGGTCCAGCCCCCTTATGACGGGCTTATGAAGGGGCGGGCGAGATACCGCTCCTGATCGTAAAGAGGGAAATGCCCCTTTTCCTTCGCGAGAGCAGCGCTCGCCTCACAGGCCGCCGGGGCAACCCGTGCCATCCCGGCAAGGCTGCGGCGTGCTTCTGTCCCATAATGCTTCCCGCAGAGCATGAGCGCATCGCACCCCGGAGCCAGAGGAGGTAATCCTTCGGGGCCGTTGCACTCGGCGCCCGGCGAGAGCCACATGCCGGGATGATTGTCGACTGGCAACGAGTGAAAAGTGAGCTGCGCAACGCCGGACTGCGCGTGCTGGTGTTCGCGTTGCTATCTGTTCCGGCAGCCGTGAGCGCCCCGGACAGCTTGTCGGCAACGTCCTTCATCAAGACCTCGGGCACGGAGTTTACCGTCGACGGCAGGCCGTTCTTCGTGACCGGCGTGAACAACCACTATTTGACCTACGGGTCGCAGGATGAGGTCACCCGCGTTCTCGAGGACGCGGTGGCGATGGGCGCCAATGTGGTTCGCATCTTCCTCCAGCCGGTGATCGGGTCGCCAGACGGAAGCATCGCGACGATCTGGAACTGGCGGCTCGAAGCCGATGCCAGCAATCTCGCGGTAAGAGGCACGTACCTGCTCTCCTGGGACCCTCGCACGAACGGGATGGCGATCAATGACGGCGCCAAGGGCATGCAGAAGGTTGATTTCCTCATCGCCGAGGCCGGCAAGCGACGCCTGAGGCTCATCATCGGCTTCCTGGATTTCTGGAACTACACGGGTGGCGCCCAGCAGATGCGGGCTTGGTATGGGAGCCGGGACGAGTCCACGTTTTTCTTCGAAGATCCGCGCACGAAGCGCGACTACAAGAGCTGGGTCAGCCACGTCGTGCAGAGGGTCAACCCGCTCACCGGGCTCGCCTACCGGGATGATCCAACCATCATGGCCTGGGAGCTGATGAACGAAGGCAATGCGCAGCCAGAGGCCTTGCGATTGGCCTGGACTGCCGAAATGTCGGCCTACGTGAAGTCCCTCGATTCCAATCACCTTGTCAGCTCAGGGAACGCCAACATTCTCAAAAAGCTCTCCGATTTGACGATCCCGTCCCTCGATTTCGGGACCTGGCACGGCTACCCGCTTTACTACGACCTCACGGTCCAGCAATTCAACGACATGATTACCGAGTTCTGCCAGCTGGCGGCCCGCGCCAAGAAGCCGGTCCTTCTGGAGGAATTCGGCTATGCCCGCTCCAATCGGGACTTCGCCGAGGCTTACGCCATGTGGCTCGACACGCTGACGCGCAATCGCAACTGCGCCGGCTGGATCGTGTGGCGGCTGGTGTCGCGGCAGGACAGCGGACACTATCCCGTCGACGAATACGACCAGTTCGATGTCCACAATGACGGAAGCGCGCTCTGGAACATCCTCAAAGCCGCTACGGCTCGGGCGACGCAGACCCGCGAAACCAGCCGGGCCTTAGAACTCAGCCCGCAAGTCCCATGACTGAAGCCCTCCGTCGTCATTTGTGCGCACACGCTCGACCGCTGGCACGAGTTGAACTGCGCGGTCGCGTCCGTCCGCACGCAACGGGCGCTCCGCGCGTGAAAGCGAGGCTGACTGTCAGAACGTTGTCGCCGGTCAGGACAAGCAATGCCGCATTCGTGTCTACGTTCTGGACGAACACGGCCAGCTTATGGGGGGTCAACCTTGCTTGCACAGACGACGATGCGGCGAAAGAGCACGCCAGGCGGTTAGCAGACGGCCACAAGGTGGAGCTTTGGCGACTGGTTGCGCGGTTCAAATTTGACAATCCGCGGGCCGTCCCGCGGCGACGAAGCGTCCGCGCGCCCTAGGGCCACGTTCCGCCATTTCGACAAGCCGCATCTCCTGTATTAGAAGTGTTGATAAGTTTTTACCTAGCCTCATTCTCGCCGCAAAAGGCAGTAAGGTCGCTGGGCTTGCGTACATCGTCCTCGAATGATCAATTCACGAAGGGACGGTGTGTGTGAACAACTCAGGACAGCGGAAATGCCTGCGTTTTACTTAGGGACGCGGGTGGAATGAAGAACAAAAAAAAACGCGATTAACTAAGGATCTACAGTGCTCATGCTAAACAGCAAGCTTGGCGGTGCATCCGCCGGAAGAGCTGCGCTCGACTTCATTCTGGCCGCGGCTCGAACCGTTGAACACCTTGCGTGCGTCGGCAGCGACACCGTTCATGGTTTCACGGGGGAGCGCCTGATGAGCATTCCCGTCGACACAACTCACCTTCGATGGCGAGTTCAACGTTAAGCTCGCTCGACAAGAATGTCTGGGGCGAGGACTTCCAAATCTCCGCTGCTTTGAAATCCGTTCGCGGTGCCTAGCTGCGAGCATGCGGCATGTCGCGCGCCTTCGGGGTGCGCGGTCGTCGAAATTCCCTGTTTTCAACCCCAAATAAGGATCACGGAATGGCTCTTTCCGCACCCACAGGCTTTGCGTCTAGCGACTTGGTCTTCGAGGAAGACTTCTCCGGCACGTCGCTCGACAGCGATTGGCATACCTATACCACCAGCAATGCCGCCAACGGCTGGCCATGGAACAGCAATGGATCAGGAGGCAGCGGCGTCGGCGCGACGTATTATGCCGACTACGACATGCCGAGCCAAGTGTCCGTGAGCAACGGGCAGTTGAATCTCACGGCGATCAAACAGCCCGTCAGCGGCACAAATAATGGGACGGCACAGACATTCCCGGTCACGTCCGGCGCAGTCAGCAGCTACGGCAACTTCGAATTCAACGGCGGCTACCTTCAGGTCAGCATGAAGGCGCCGAGCGGCGACGGCGCGTGGCCAGCCCTCTGGCTGTTGCCCGGCCAAGGCGCCGGCAGCAGCGGCGACAATTTCGAGATCGATATGCACGAAGGCGGGTTTACCGAAAGCTCCGGCCCGGTTGACAATAACTTCACTTGGCACCTTCACGGCCCATCTGGATGGGTCGGCGCGAGCATCGACAGCGGCGTCGACCTCACGGCCGGCTTCCACACCTACGGCATCAACTGGGATCCCGGTAAATCGATCACCTGGTATCTCGACGGGAAGCAGATGGCGCAGGTCACCAGCGCACAGGCGACGATCCCGAATGAGCCGATGGAATTGATCATGAACAATGGAGTCGCGAATTCGAACACGACCGGATGGCATACGGCTCTCGATAGTTCGACCCCTTCGTCGATGCAGATGCAAATCGATGAGGTTCAGCTCTATCAAAAGGTAGGCAGCGGTGACACCGTCACGGGCGCGAACGTCACTCCCCCAACCACTGGCTCGACCGGGACCGAGACTGGGTCTATCCCTACTTCCGGCAGCACCAGCGATGGCACCTTGTACGGCACCAGCGGCGCCGATGTATTGCATGGAACCAGCGGTCACACGATGATCGGCTATGGCGGCAACGACACTTACTATGTCGATAATGCCAACGAGAAGGTGGTTGAGGCAGTGGGCGGCGGCAACGACAGTGTGATCGCCTCGGTGAGCTATGCGCTTTCGGCCGGCTCGGAGATCGAGCATCTCGCCACCAACAACCCGTCCGGCACGAAGGCGATCAGCTTCACCGGCAACGAGTTCGCCCAGACCATCCAGGGCAATGCCGGCAACAATGTCATCAACGGCGGGCTCGGCGCCGACGTCTTGACCGGTTACGGAGGCCACGATGCCTTCTCGTTCAATACTGCTCTTGGAGCCGGCAATGTCGATAAGATCACCGACTTCAAGCGCTCCCAGGACACGTTCCATCTCAGCGATACCGTCTTTGCCGGGCTTCAGCCGGGAGGGCTTCCATCCAAAGCTTTCTTTGTTGGTGCAGCCGCGCATGACAGTTCCGATCATATCATCTACAACAGTGAAACTGGGGCGCTCGCTTTTGACAGTGACGGGGCCGGCGGCGCATCTCAAATACAGTTCGCCACCCTTTCCCCACATCTCTCGCTAGCCGCAGCCTCATTCTATGTGACCTGAAGGAACGCGGGGCTGCCGTGGCCAAGCAAGGACTGGATAAACAGCACCTCAAAGCCATGATCCCGAACCGAAGTCAGCGTAGCAAAGGCGGGAGCCCGCTTTTCGGAGAAGATCTGCTCAAGCAAAAAAAGATATGGGGTTCCATCCCGATGCCATTGGGATGGAACAGGCTCTAGTTGTGAGCTTCCTGTAGGTTGTCCATTCGGACCGAACCGAGGAGACTGGAGTTACCAAGCTTCGGGTCCGAATGAACATCCCAGACTGGCACGCGCAGCATCATCAGCTACTTTCTCTCGCCAATGATGCAATACAAGCAGGAAACACTGCGAGAGCGGTAAGAAGCCGGTTTGCAGCCGACGAAAGTTCGCCCTCCGGTTTCAACTCGAGAGCGCCGCAATCTTGTCGAGGCGCAGCCGAAGCATGCGATACGTCAAAGGCGGAAAGCGGTCGGCTCGAAGCTGGATGACCAAAGCCGGTTGTGGAAGGTCGAACTGCACAACACCCTCGCGAGACAGGCCTCGCGCTCCACATTGCATCACCATCCGACGGGCATATCGACGTGGAGCAACATCGAACACCCCTGTTCTGCCGCGTCACGCAAACCTGGCGCGGACGGCGCCCTCCTCGATCGCGTGGCCGTGGTCGAGCTGATCGCAGTCACGACAACCAAACGGGCCTGAAGTGGGGGGTGCGGTCGATTCCGCGACCGACGAAAAAAGGGATCAAGTGAACGATGTCGAGATGGAGGCGCTCGCCATCGAAGGCGACGCATTCATCCGGAATGGAACTACACCATCCGCCCGAGATCAGTGGCAAATCGGAGCAGTTGACGGGTCCTAGCCCGAGCTCCCTCCCCTGCGCAATAAACACCAATGCTTGCAGGTGATGCCGATTTGGGAAACTATTGACCCCGCGAGGCCTCTCACCCGGTTGATTTGATTCAGGCTGCCGCAGCTGAATTCGTGGCGATCCCTAAAACCGACCTCGTTCTGCTGGGAAATACAAGTGCTGACGTCGCGGCGGTCATTCCTGAAGCTCTTTGGCGCCGTGTCGCTCGCGGCATTCGGTCTGGCGAGTTATGCCCTCGCGATTGAACCTCGGTTTCGACTGCGTGTCACTCGCTACAAGGTCCTACCGCCGCGCTGGCCGACGACTGCCAAGCCCCTGCGCATCGTCGTGGTCGCTGACATCCATGCCTGCGAGCCTTGGATGCCGGCTTCCAGGATCGACGAGATCGTTGGTGTTTCGAATAGCCTGCAGCCCGACATCATCCTTCTCCTTGGCGACTATGTGATGGGTGTGTCGCCGCGCTATGCCACCGGGTTCGTGCCCGACACTGTTTGGGGCAATTCACTTTCGAAACTTTCCGCGCCACTCGGCTGCCACGCCATTCTCGGCAACCACGACTGGTGGCACGGTGTCGACAGCGTCCGCGCAGCCCTCGTCGACAATGGCATTCCGGTCCTCGAGAACACCGCCACGCTTATCCGTCAGCAGGATGGCCCAGCATTCTGGCTTGCGGGTCTTGGCGACCAGTGGGCCATGCAGTTTTCTCGCGGCGTTTACAAGGGCGTCGACGATCTGCCTGGAACAATGGCCGCAATACCCGACGACGGCAATCCGATATTGCTCCTTGCGCATGAACCGGACATCTTCATTACTGTCCCTGACCGTGTCAGCCTGACGTTATGCGGCCATACACATGGTGGACAGGTGCGCTTGCCGTTCATCGGCCCTCCCATCAGCAATTCAGCCTACGGACAGCGCTTCGCCTATGGGCATGTTGTCGAGGGTGGGCGGCACATGATCGTATCCGGGGGTTTGGGCGTATCGTGGCTGCCGGTGCGCTTCGGCGTGTCGCCGGAGATCATGGTCGTCGATATCGGCCCCCAAACGTCCTCTCGTCCTGTCGACGAATGACATCTGCTGTCCCCAGAGAGACCTGCCGTCCGCGGACCCTTTCGCGTGAGGGTATTGATGGTCGTGTACATGCGGTCGGGGTTTCGCCGTGTTCCCATCGCCTCCAAGACGAACGCGGCGCAGTCCATCATCCTTTCTCCGGGCAGACGGAGTTCCGCTGATCCCTCTCGATTCCACTTGAATGCCATTGAGAAGGCGAGCCAAGCGTCCGAAACGCCTTTCGTCGACATTCTCGGGACGGCCGTGCTTGGACGAAACCTCGTTTCGCGGATCGGCGGGCATGCTCCTATCGGGTGAGGCGGCGCGCGAACCAGCGTGTTAGGACTACCCCGAATTCCTGAAGGGGCCTGCGCCCGGCAGCGTGCTAGGACTGTTGCGCGCAATAGCGGATCAAAACCGTGACCCTGGACATACTCGGCCAGGCCAGGCCGAACACATTCGTTTTCGAAAACAGTGCTCTCATCAAAGCCACTGGCTTTCGGGAATACGACGCACGCTGGTGGTTTGGCCATCCAGACTGGGAGAAAGAGCCCGAACTCAACCTGATGCGCGTGGAGGCGATCGCATTGGGGCTTGGCACCATGATCCGCCGAACGGGTGTAGCCCCAAACACCATCACTGGGCACTACCTCCGTAGCTCCCATCAAGAGGCGCGTTGCCGAACTCGTCAATGCCATAGCTGGCTTCGAGAAGTCGGGGCATTTCATCTTCAACCCGCCGATCGGGTGCAGCTAGGACGACGGGCGCCTCACGGCGATAGCCGTTTGCGAGATGCTCGACCGCAGCTTGGGCAAGACACTCGCGGACCTTTACCGCGATCTGCCGCTGACCTTCAGCAGACCGACAATGTCGCCCCACTGCCCAGAGGGTGCCGTGCTGCGCCGCAATCCAGAGATCGGAGCCTACAACCAGACATTCTGAGAGGGACTGGACCATGTCGGACCGGATCATAAGTTTTGTCATGAGTGGCGGCGTCGGCTCACGGCTGTGGCCGCTCTCGCGCGAAGACAATCCCAAGCAATTTCACGATCTTTCGGGCGACGGTTCCATGCTCGCGAAGACTGTCCGACGCCTCAAGGCGCGGCCGGACGGCGAGCTGCCGATCTACCTGCTAGCTTCCGAACGGCATGCAGACCGCGTTCTATCGGATATCGGTCCGCTCGGTCTGAACGGCGGCAGACCGATTTTCGAACCCGTCGGCCGCAATACCGCCGCTGCGGTGGCCATAGCCACCTTGCACACGATCTCCGAATATGGCGAGGACGCGCTTGTGCTCGTGGTCCCCTCCGACCATCAGATATCGACCGAAACGCAATTCTGGGAAACCGTCGAGGCGGGCATGCCTGCCGCCGAATCAGACAGCATTGTCGTGCTCGGCATCAAGCCGACGCATCCCGAAACCGGGTACGGTTACATCGAGGTTGCGGCAACTGGTGACGGAGTGGCCGCCGTTTCGCACTTTGTCGAAAAGCCCAATGCCGAGACGGCCCGCAAATATGTGGCTTCGGGAAGATTCTACTGGAACGCCGGCATCTTCCTGTTTCGTGCCGACACGATGCGGAAGGCATTTCTCCAGTTCCGGCCAGACATCTGGGACACCGCGGAACGGGCCTATAAGGCTGCACGGACCGACGTCTTGGGCATCTACCTGCCCCAGGGCTTCTATTCGGCCGTCCCGTCGACGTCGATCGACTACGCAGTCATGGAGCATGCACGCGGTATTGCGATGGTTACGGCTTCCTTCCGCTGGAACGACCTTGGATCGTGGCAATCGCTGCTGGAAGCCAGCCCGACGGACCGCGACGGCAATGTCGTAATGGGCGACGTTGTCGCCATGAATTGCGGCAACTCCTATCTCAGAAGCCAGGGCAGACTGCTGACAGTCATTGGGATGAAGCATGTGGCGGTGGTGACGACACCGGACGCGGTATTCGTCGCTCCTGTCAGCCACAGCCAGAACATGAAGAAAGTCGTCGAACAACTCGAGAAGAGCGGACGCCTTGAAACGAAGTTCACGGGGTCGGACGACCGGGTCATCATCAGCGGGTCATGGCGCAAGCGGGTCGAGCACTGGCTCTTCAACGAAACCCTGCCGCTGTGGTCCACTGCAGGTGTCGACGATGCGTATGGCGGCTTCCACGAGGCGCTCGGTTTCGATGCAAGGCCGTTGGGCAAACCCAAGCGCATGCGGACGATGGCTCGCCAGATTTACGCGTTCGCGGTGGCCAAAGAACGCGGCTGGGTTGGACCGGCCGACAAGCTCATCGACCACGGCATCGAGTTCATCGCGAAACGCGGCCGCACCGATCGCGGTGGCTGGGTGCGCACCCTTAATTGCGACGGCAGCGTGGCTGACCCGACGGAGGACGCCTACGACCATTCCTGCGTGCTCCTGGCGCTTGCCCATGCTCACCGATGCGGCCATCAGGATGCCCTGCAGCTGGCACAAGAGACGTTCCATTTCATCGACACCCATCTCGAGGACGTCAGCCTGAACGGCTTCCTCGAGACCCCCGGCTGGAAGGGGGTGCGGTTCTCGAACCCGCACATGCACATGCTGGAATCCTTCCTTGCCTGGCATGGCGTCACCGGCGAGCGTGCATATCTCCGTCGGGCGGCTTCGCTCCTCGTCGAGTTCGCGCGGGCAAGCGGGCAGAAAGACTTGGCAGCCTACGCCAGGAAGCTCTATTCGTCGGCGATCGCCAGCGGATTGAACCGGGCGACGGGCCTGGCTTATGCAGCCGTGTCGCGGCAGGGAATTCCCTTCGACCGGCTCTCCCGCAGCTGGCCGCAATGCGAAGCCGTCAAGGCGGCCGTCGCCCTGGACGGCATCGGCGGGCCTGATCTGAAACCCGAGATCGAAGCTCGTGTCGCCCGCCTCTTCAAATGGCATATCGATCCCGCACCGCTTGGCTTGTGGATCGACAGGATTGACGAGCGCGGAAGGTCACTGGCAACGGAGGTGCCCGCGAGCATTTTCTACCACCTCGTGACGGCCTTGATGCAGTATCTGGACAAGACCGCAGGGCAGGTCGAACCTTTCCCGCTGCCAGCTTTGGATGTGAGCAAGACCGTTCCAATGCAGGTTTACGGCTGACCCAACCGTCCGCCATAGCTCCGTGTTGGTGAAACGATCAATAACGAAACTAGTACAAGATAGGGAGGAATACCCATGAAAGTGACAATACTGGCAAACTATGCACCCCAGGCCTATAAGGGATTGATACAGGGCTCAGACCGGGAAGCTGCAATCAAGGCGCTTTTTGAAAGCGTTGGCGGCAAGGTGTCCGGCATGATGTTTACTCGCGGCGCCTATGATCAATGCTGAGGTTCCGGACCAGGCTGCTGGGATGGGTCTAGCATTGGCGGTGCGGGCAAGCGGCTCGGTAAACGACCTCGTTGTCCTCGAAGAACTCGACATGAAGGCGGTGCTCGCAGTTGCCAAAAAGGCTGCCGGCGTTTACAAGCCCGCCGGCTGATTGGACAACTGGCTGTACATTGAAGGCAGCACGGTTCCGATTGAACGCGCCGTGCTGCCAAGTCTCAAGGAAAGACACGCTGCGGTTTCGGAAAGCCGAAGCAGGCGCGGCATTGGTTCTGCTTCGATACGCGCCGACAGCGAACGCGCCCGGCTCAGGGGTCAGAAACGGAGGTCATGCCGAGTATCGCGGTAGGGACGCCCATTACTGGGCGCCCCCCGCTCAGATCCGAGCGAGCCCGATTCGAGCACTCGGCTCCTACCTTGGGTGGCTGACGGCGAAGCGCTCATTGGGCCACGGGTGAAGGATGCGTGGTTTGGGGAGCCAGTCGTCGGTCAGCTTCGTCATGCGGGCCCAGGTGAAGCCGTCTCGTTGGCTGCGCCGCCGAAGCGTCCGCCGCCAGAGATCGGTCACATGGTGCCGGAACGCCGCGAGCGCCCCGCCATTCGTCGGGACCGCATAATAGGCGAAATGACCTGTCACGACCTGCCTCAGCCACTTCCCCTGTTCGGGGATGGGCCAATGCATCCGACGCCGCAGCTCCGCCTTGATGTCCTTGAGCTTCACCCGCATGCGGTCGCCTCGGGTCTTCCGCTTAAGCAGGAAGCGCCCCTTTCGCGATTTACCGCAGATGAAGGTAAAGCCCAGGAATGCGAAGGTCTCCGATTTGCCGAGCCCGCGCTGCTTGCGGTCGACCGCCGCGAAGCGGCCGAACTCAATCAGGCGAGTCTTTTCCGGATGCAGCGACAGCATGAACTCCTCAAGCCTCGCGCGCATCGCATCGAGGAAACGACGGGCGTCGCCCTCGCGCTCGAAGCCGACGATTACATCATCGGCATAGCGCACGATGATCATGTCGCCGGTGGCCTCGCGCCGTCGCCAGCGGTTGACCCACAGGTCGAAGACATAGTGCAGGTAAATATTGGCCAGAAGCGGCGAAATCACCGAGCCTTGACCCGTGCCCCTGTCATCTACCGTCACGATCCCGTCTTCGAGAATGCCCGCCTTCAGCCATTTCCGGATCAGGCGGATGATGCGCTTGTCGCCGATCCTGTGTTCCACGAAGCGAACGAGCCAATCCTGGCTGACGCTCCCGAAAAAGTTCTGGATATCGGCGTCTACAATCCAGTTCACCCTCCGCGTGTTGATCGCTACGCACAGTGCATCCAATGCATCGTGCGACCCTCTACCGGGCCGAAACCCGTATGAGAAGCCGCAGAAGTCGCCTTCATAGATGGCATTGAGCACCATGACGGTTGCCCCTTGGACGATTTTGTCTTCCAGAGCGGCAATCACCAGCGGCCGCTGCTTTCCATCTGCCTTCGGTATAAACGTCCGGCGAGACGGTTGCGGGCGGTACGCTCCCCGATGAACCCGTTCGTGCAGGTCCCTGAGCCGAGGCTCAAGGTCTGTCTCGTAATCCTGCCACGTCATGCCATCCACCCCGGGAGCGGCCTTGCGCTTGAGCACGTAGAACGCCGTCCGCAGTGTATCGACATTGATGTGGTGGAAGAGCGCGGTGAACTTCTCCTTCTTCCTCAGCCTTGCGGCTTGCCGTACGCGATCCAGCGACTGGGACATGCGAGCCCGGCTCTGTGTCCGGTGCATGTGTTGCTGTTCCGCGTTCCCCTTGGTCCCCGGCCTTGGCTCCACCAGCTCCGCCGCCGGTTGTCCGGCTTTGTTCGTCGGCTTCGCAGCTACTATGCCGGAGTCAGACTTCTCTGGATCGTGCATCAACGGCTACGGCTCCTCGCCTTCCCGTTGCGGACCATCCCCCCGTACTCCTGGGGCGTATGGCCAATCCAGAGATCTCCCGGTTCCCGCACAAGGAGCTTCCGCACATGCCAGGGTCTCAGACCACGCCGGATCGAACAGGCGCTCGCGAAAACGCGCCCGTCCATTTCGCCTTCCGCTAAATTAACGGCGTCGGCATCCGGAACAAATTCCCTTTCGTGGCTCAATGGCTGGCCTATGCACTCCCCTACCGACGCTTCGCCGGCATCCTCGCGGATGTCTGCGCACGGCTCGGGGCCGATGTGGATCGCTATTCCTTCATCGCAGTGGACTTCCACCACCTACTCCTTGCCGGTCTCCCGGCGCACTAATTTTGGAATGTACACCCTAGAAGGTGCGCTTGACGGATCGGCGAGGTCCGGTTTTGTAGAGGTTTCTTGTCGGAGCGCTTCTTTATCTAATCGGAGCGCGACAAGGCAACCGAGATCACATTGTCAGTATCTGTTTCAGGTAGCTCGAACAGCATTGGCAAAAATTGGCGCTCGGGCGGCGTTCTCATGATCACCGTTCCTAAGCGAGCTCGGACTTTACGACTTTCCAGGATACCTATGGTCCTGACGCAGCGGCTGGAGCTAGCCGTCACTTCCCTACACCCTGTGCGCCGCCACTAATCTCGCGTAGAAGGGCCCTGGCCGAACCCGGCCCTGCGACGCGAGAACTCCATGCGAATAGTGTTGCCTGTCCTGTTGCTCGGCGCGGCCCTCGCCAGCCTGTCGCCCGCCCGGGCAGCGGCCGGCGATTGCGGCGATGCCGCCGCCCTGGTGCAGCAGGCCTATCCCAAGGCCCGAAAGAGCCCCGACGGCGCCTCGTTCACGCTTGTACCCCATACGAGCATCGCCTCAACGCTCCCGGAGAGCGATGCGCCATTCGGCCTGGCCTGCAAGATCTGGCCGGCTCATGACGACCTGCTTTTGGTCGCGGTACCGCTGATCGACAGCGCTAACAGCGACCACCTGCATGTCGGCGACATCGAGCTACTGGTCGTCGATAGAAAGAGCCTGCGGGTGCGCCAGCGCCTGCTCCAGCCTGGACTGATGACCGATGATGCCATCGCGATCCGTAAGGTGGAATTCGACACCGGCCGCTACGCACTGGCCCCTGAGGTCACCGCCTTCGGCCTGCGCATCGAAATGGCAAACCATTCGCAGGCTACTCCCTTCACTGAAACCGACCTGCGGCTCTATGCCGTCGCCAGCGATGCGCTGCGCTTGGTGCTCGACGGCCTCGTGGTTGCCGGCCATGGCGGCGAAGGCGATGCCAGTTGCGCCGGATCGTTTCATTCCAGCCAGGTCAGCCTGGCGATGAGCCCGGCGCGCCACCACGGCTATCGTGACATCATTGCGGTCGAGCGGACGGATACCGACAATCCCTCCCCCGACAAAGATGGCGAATGCAAGTCCCATCCCGCCAAGTCTGTGAAGCGGACCTACCGGCTGCGCTATGACGGCAACCGCTATCCGGTTCCGGCGGCACTCAGGGTGATGGGGTTGTGACGCCGCCGCACACGTCCCTGCCTTGGTTCGTCAATGTGATCAATTCCAGTTGAATGGGTATCGACCATTAATTCTCTCGTGGTAGGAGGCGCTCAAGGGGGCTCTTTCCAAAGGAGCTGATGATTTGTGGTGGTCAAGATTCAAAAGGG
Source organism: Mesorhizobium sp. M1217 (assembly GCF_040318275.1). Lineage (NCBI taxonomy): Bacteria > Pseudomonadati > Pseudomonadota > Alphaproteobacteria > Hyphomicrobiales > Phyllobacteriaceae > Mesorhizobium > Mesorhizobium sp. M1217. The sequence continues at coordinate 49,722 of NZ_JAMYMA010000029.1, forward strand.
GTTTTGCCGGAACGTGGGACGACAGACTGGACGGGCTATTCTCCGCAAAGGTCGACTACGCCGGGAAATCCATTCTCGATGTTGGCTGCAATATGGGTGTTGTCGCCTATGAGATATCCAAGCTGAAACCCAGCTCGATCCACGGGATCGACATTGCCAAGCCGCACATCCAGACTGCAAAAATGTTATTGAGCTGCTCCCCGGTGCATGCCCGGTTCGATCGCCTGAATCTTGGCAGCCGGCGCCTCGGCAATATCCTTCTACCGAACGATATCGTCCTGCTGCTGGCCGTCTATCAGCACATGCAGCGCAACATCGGCCCAGGCAAGGCGCGAAGGGTGCTTTCCAATATTGTGAGGCGCACCTCAAACGTTGTTGCCCGCGTTCATCGAAACGCTGTCCGACGAGGGATTCCAAGTTAAGAGCACTCACACATCCCCTCTTGGTAGTCATGTGCTCGTTCTTGAGAAACCTGCCTTCGGAAATCCGCAGCCATGATGACACATTCCTTGTGGTAGTCTGCCCTTTAAACATCCATGTACCAGCAGCGGGCGCAGACCCGCTGCCTGCCTGCAACTCGGCCCGGGAAGCGCCGATTCGCCGGCAGAAAGCATCTTGCGGATGGACCTCGCGCCAATGCCGTTGACATTTAGCGTCGCGACTGCGGTGTTCTCTGCCACTGCCTTAACAGACAGGATGCCCCCGTTGGCCTAGGTGACGAAGACGAGTTTGGCCGCCACGGCGAGGGCACTGCCCGTCCCGCCTGCGGTCAGCGCGCCGCCACTATCGAAATTCAGCCAGGTGCGCCATCATCTCGCGGCGCCCTCCCAGCGCTCATGGCTCATGGCGCCGGACGGGTGAACAGGGTTCGGAATAGCTCCTGCGCACGCCGCAGTCCTTCATCTGTCAGAACCACTGACTTCGCCTTGTTTGCTGGATTCGCGATCAGCCCCTTCTCGTGCAAGCGATCCAGAGCGTTCCAATCCAAACCCTTCCAGGCGCGCCTCTCTTCATGCAGCGTCAGCCAAAGCAGGCCCAGAACGGCTTCGTCGATCTTGTCGGTGTCGATCTCCATGCAAGCAGCCTAACACGCGAAGGGCCTCTGCCACGATCCACACCGGATAGTTACTCCCTGCCACGAGCGTTCGGCTGAAAATAAGTGCTTCACTCAAGCGTCGCATGCGCGACAGCGTCATTTGCGCGGGCGACGAGCCGGGATGGGATCGGAGTTCATCATGGTGCCTAAGCGGCCGTGGCAGCCTTGCCGCTGGCAATGAAATGCGGATTCGCGAAATCCTCGTCGTCGCTCTGGTTGCGCTTACCGCAGGCGAGCGGCGCGCTATCCAGCGTGCGCGTCATGCCGCCGGCAGCGCGCAGCACCGCGTCAGCCGCCGCGGTGTCCCATTCCATAGTGCGGCCGAAACGCGGATACGTTTGGCGGGACACTTTCTTTTCCGACGCGCTCTCCGGCCGCAGAAGTCTCAACCTTGCCAGAGGTGAATTTTTGACCCCTGAGCGGTTATCGCGGAGCGCATTCCGGGTCACAACCGACTTTGCGACATCCCCCTCACTGATTCACTGCCCGTCTAGCGCCAGAATGCGAAATCCGCTGTGAGGGTCGGGGCTTAGCAACCGCTCAAGGTCGGTCCGAGGTTGCAGGGCTGACGTGTTTTCATCGAGCCAAGACTGACTCTGGTACCGTGCCGGGAATGAGCTATAGTTCAGATACTGTGACGGCCGGGGGCTTGCACAATGGCTGGACTGAGTGAACAGATTGCGCGTCAGCAGCGCACCATGGGACCGCTCCTGGTCACGGCAGTGGTCATCGGCCTTATCGGTTTGCCCGTCGCAGCCTGGCTCGACCTCCGAGACCTATCGGAACGGATGCTGCGCAGGCAAGCCAGCGAAATCAGCCGCATCATCGACGAGATGCGCGGATTCTACGGCAGCGACGTCGTGGGACGCGTGCTGCAAGCTAACGGCGCCGTGACTGCGACGCACAACTACCGGGACGTGCCAGGCGCGATCCCTATTCCAGCAACCCTCTCGATCGAACTCGGCAAGCGCATCAGCGCTCACGACGGGTCCGTCAAATATCGGTTCGTCTCGGATCTGCCTTTCAAAGGTCGCGCCCCCCACCAGCTCGATGTATTCGAGCGGAATGCAATCTTTGCTTTGCGCGCCAACCCGAAGGAGCCGATCATCGAAGTCTCGGGTTCACTGTTTGACCGGCAGGTCCGCGCCGTGGCCCCTGTTGTAATGGGACAGGTCTGCGTGACCTGCCATAACTCACACCCGGACAGCCCCAAGACGGACTGGAAGGTAGGGGATGTCCGAGGGATCCAGGAGATATCAGTCAATCAGCCTATTGCTGCGAACGTCCTCACCTTCAAGTATCTGCTCCTATATTTCGGTTTCGCGGCGGCGGCGGGCCTGACGTTCATTCTCCTGCAGCGTCGGCAGTCCGCGTTGATTCAGGGCATCAACAAGGAGCTTTCCGAGGCAAACGACTTTCTGGCCGCGATTTCATTGAAGATCGCCAAATACCTTTCGCCTCAAATCTACAAAAGCATCTTCAGCGGCCAGAAGGACGTCACCATCGCAACCGAGCGCAAGAAGCTCACGATCTTTTTCTCCGACGTCAAGGATTTCACCGCGATCGTGGAACGGCTCCAGCCCGAGGACCTGACGCTTCTCCTCAACGAGTACTTCACCGAGATGTCGACGATCGCGCTCAAACACGGCGGCACCGTCGACAAGTTCATCGGCGACGCGCTTCTTGTGTTCTTCGGAGACCCCGAGACGCAGGGCGTCGAGGAAGACGCGAGAGCCTGCTTGCGCATGGCTGTCGACATGCAGCGTCGGCTGGAGCAGTTGAACAGGGTGTGGCATGACCGCGGAGTTGAACGGCCCTTCCGAGCTCGCATGGGCATCAACACGGGCTATTGCAATGTTGGGAACTTCGGTTCCGATGATCGGATGGACTACACGATTATTGGAGCCGAGGCGAACTTGGCGGCCCGGCTGCAGTCGATTGCCGAGCCCGGCGGCATCTGCCTCAGCTATGAGACTTACGCGCTCGTGCGCGACCTTGTCCGGGCGCGTCCATTAGCACCGATTGCCATGAAGGGGATCAGCCGGGAGGTTGTCCCCTACGAAGTCGAGGGCCTCCTGGGTGAACTCGCCCAGCGCCCTCAGGTCATCAGCGAGCATACGACTGGTCTCGACTTGTTCCTCGATGTTGAGGCAATCGACGAGAACGGGGTGGAGCGGGCGAAGAAACGACTTTCGGAGGCGCTCCTGGCCTTAACCATCCGAAGCAAGCCCGCCGCATTTTAGGTTCTTGAACGTGATCCAATCTGGACCGTGGCCAGCCAAGTAAAGTCCGGTTCAACACCGTTCAGCCGCGCCGGGTCCCGACCAGGAGTTCGCGCGCATCATCCTCGTTGGTCATCAGCGCCGTCAGGGCCGAGGCGTCGATGAACATCATCATTCTCGTACAGGCTGTCGCGAAACGCCTTGTCGGCGGGCCTGCCGTGATCAGGCTTGCCCCGGGCTCGCAGATCTCGGCAGAACCTGACGCCGATCTCTACGAGGGACGGTCTAGCCTGTTCGCGCTCAAGCTCATGCTTGAGCGCGGCATGGACGGCCTCTGTCAGACCAGTTCTCTTAAGTGCGGCGACCCGGCGGGCCAGTGCGTCGGTCTCGGGATTTTTGATGTGGAACGCCATCACTCGCTAGTATAGCCGTTCAAGTGTATCGGTATACAGTAAGCGGGTAGCTGATGCCGTTCAGCGCTGGTAGTTCCAAGGCATAAGCGCCTCGATATCGCTGTTTGGCCAGCCATTGGCGATACGCTCGAGGGTCTGGGTGAGCCAGGCGTGCGGATCGACCTGGTTCATCTTGGCGGTGGTCAGCAGCGTGGCGATGGTGGCCCATGTCCGTCCGCCGCCGTCGCTGCCAGCGAAGAGGCTGTTCTTTCGGGTAATTGTCTGTGGCCGGATGGCGCGCTCGACGGTGTTGGAGTCGATTTCGATGCGGCCGTCGGTGAGGAAGCGCTCCAGCGCGGCACGCCGGCCGAGCGCATAGCGGATCGCCTCAGCGGGCTTCGATTTTCCCGACAGCTTCGGCAGCTCCTTTTCCCACAGCGCAAAGAGAGCGGCAACGACGGCGGCGGATTTCTCCTGACGCGCAGCTATCCGAAGTACCGGGTCCTGGCCGCGCACGGCCTCCTCGGCGGCCCACAGCGGGGCCATCTGCGCCACCGTCTGCGAGGCAATAACGGAGGAGCCTGCGGCATGCAGTTCGTAGAACTTGCGCCGCACGTGCGACCAGCACGCCGCCAGCGTCACGCCGTCATTGCCCCGATCCGATCGGGCCAGCCGGTTATAGGCGGCGTATCCGTCAACCTGCAGGATGCCGCGATAGCCGTCCAGATGGCGGGCGACACATTCGCCGGCACGGCTGTCTTCGAAGCGGTAGGCGACGATGGGCGGTCCGCTGCCACCGAACGGCCGATCATCGCGGAGATAGGTCCAGAGGTAGGCCGTCTTGGCCTTGCCCGATCCTGGGGCCAGCGTTGGCAGGGTGGTTTCATCGGCAAAGACCCGCTCACCCTGCTTGATGCGGGTCAGTGCGTAATCGGCGAGCGGCTCGAGCTCGAAGCCGACCTTGCCCATCCACTGCGCCATCTGTGACCGGTCGATCTCGACCTGATCGCGGGCATAGATCGCTTCCTGGCGGTAGAGCGGCAGGCCATCGGCGTATTTCGACACTGCGATCTGCGCCAGCAGCGCTTCGGTCGGAATGCCGCTTTCGATGATGCGGGCGGGTGCGGCTGCCTGGGTGACGCCGTCCCAACCCTTGTAGGCATATTTGGGGCGACGCGTGACGATCACCCGGAACTTCGCCGGGGTGACATCGAGCCGTTCGGAGACGTCCTCGCCGATCAGGATCTTTTCCAGCGCTTCGCAGCCAGCAGGCGTTTCGGGCTCGATAACCACCTCGACCCGTTCGAGATGGGCCGCAAAGCCTTTGCGAGGACGCGGAGCGCGCTTCGCTTTCGAGCCGCCCGCAGACTTCTCCATCTGCGCTTCGATGGCCGCCACGCCGGTTTCGATCTCGTCGAAGACCAGCGCATACTGTTCCTCGCTCAGCGCGCCGGTCCGCAACCTTTCGGAGCGGGTGCCGAAGCGCGCCCGCTCCAGCATCTTCACGACCGTCGTCAGGCGTGCGATCCGCTCATCGGCGCTCTTGTTGACCAGCTCGAGATGGAGGTTGCGCTCCTCCAGAAGGGCGGCCTTTTCGGCCATGGCAATAACCATCGCCTTGAGCGCGTCAACGTCGTCCGGGAGCGCGAGTTCGGGTGCCGACATGGCCAAAATCAGAGCATATTCGCGGGCAATTTTCCCGCTTTTTCAGCTCCCTGATTCATCATGCCGCAGGGTTTTACCCAACCGATTGCGGCCGCCTGACGGTCTCCGTCCGAACCCGTTTCCAGTCCATTCCGTCAACCAGAGCCATGAGCTGAGCATGATTGAGCTGGACCCGGTGGTGGCCGATCCGCGGCCAGCAGAACTTCGCGTCGTCCAGTCGCTTGGCATAAAGACACACGCCGCTGCCGTCCCACCAGACGATCTTGATCCTGTCCGCTCTTTTGGCGCGGAAGACATAAAGCGCGCCGTTGAACGGATCCGAACCGGCATCGCGCACCACCGCCAGAAGGCCGTCGGGACCTTTTCTAAAATCGACGGGATGACTGGCGACCAACACCTTCACGCCGGCCGGGATCATGCCTGGCGAACCGCCCGGATGATCCGCACCAGCTGCTCCTCATTGATATCGGCACCGGCGCGAATGACCACGCCACCCAGCTCGATCTCCACCGACGCGGACGCCGCTTGGGTGACCTCGACAAAGCCAAGCCGATCCGCATCTCGCCGCGGCGTGACCGCACCGCTCTTGATCGCCTTGCTCCGCCAGCCGAACAGCTGGGCTGGCGCCATCCCCGCTTGTCTGGCGATGGCCGATACATTCGCGCCCGGCTTCAGTGTCGCCTCGATCAGCCGCGACTTCGCTTCCGCAGTTGTGTGCGTCAAGTTCTGCAAAAATGGCGTGGCAGTAGCTGTGACGTCGGCGTGTCCGCCGCGCAGCCCCCGTGTTTAGCGG
>NZ_JAMYMA010000030.1:0-55639 GCF_040318275.1 Mesorhizobium sp. M1217
GCCGCCGATGCTGCCAAAGTTCCCATCAGCCATCGCATCAAGAAATGCGCCTGGAACGACGACTATCTCATCAATGCCATCACTCATATGCGATAGCCCTGCCCTTGAGGGGGAGATGTCCGGCAGGCCAGAGGGGGGTGCTGTCCCGCCAACATTTCTGATCGCCTACCAGTCCATCACCACCTTGCCGGAATTGCCGCTCTTCATCGCTTCGAAGCCGGAAACATAGTCGTCGATGCCGATGCGGTGGGTGATCAGGCCGCTGACATCGAGAGGACCCTGCACCAGCGCAATCATCTTGTACCAGGTCTCGAACATCTCGCGGCCGTAGATGCCCTTCAGATGCAGCATCTTGAAGATGACCTTGTTCCAGTCGATTTCGAAGCCGGTCGGCGCGATGCCGAGAATGGCGATCTTGCCGCCATTGTTCATGGTGTCGATCATGTCGCGGAAGGCAGGGGCTGCGCCCGACATTTCGAGGCCGACGTCAAAGCCCTCGGTCATGCCAAGCGCCGGCATCACGTCGCGCAGCTTTTCCTTCGATGCGTCGACGACATGCTGAACGCCAAGCTTTTTCGCCAGTGCCAGGCGCACCGGGTTGATATCGGTGATGACCACTTTTCGCGCGCCGACGCACTGCGCCACCAGTGCACCCATGATGCCGATAGGCCCGGCGCCGGTGACCAGCACGTCCTCGCCGACGAGATCAAAGGACAATGCGGTGTGAACAGCATTGCCTAAGGGATCGAAGATCGCCGCGATCTCGTCGGGCACGTCGTCGGGGATCGGCACCACATTGTGCTGCGGGATCGCCAGGTATTCGCCGAAGGCGCCCGGCCGGTTGACACCGACGCCAAGCGTGTTGCGGCAAAGGTGCCCCCTGCCCGCCCGGCAGTTGCGGCAATGGCCGCAAACGATATGGCCCTCGCCGGAAACGCGCTGGCCGACCTTGTACTCGGTCACCGCCGCGCCGAAATCGGCGACGGTGCCGACGAATTCGTGGCCGGTCACCATCGGCACCGGCACGGTCTTTTGCGCCCACTGGTCCCAATTATAGATGTGAACATCTGTGCCGCAGATCGCGGTCTTCCTGATCTTGATCAGCACGTCGTTGGGGCCGATCTCCGGCACCGGCACCTCTTCCATCCAGATGCCCGGCTCGGCGCGGGCTTTGACGAGGGCCTTCATCATGTTCGACATTCTGTAGTCCCTTGAAAGTCTTGATCGGGGATGGCTTTTCGATTCCGGCCGTTCAGGAAATCACGCCGAGTTCGCGACCGACTGCGGCGAACGCCTCAACCGCACGATCGATGTCTGCGCTGGAATGGGCGGCCGACATCTGCGCGCGGATGCGCGCCTGGCCCTTCGGCACCACCGGGAAGGAGAAGCCGATGACGTAGATGCCGCGCTTCAGCATGCGCGCCGCCATCTCCTGCGCCAGCGTCGCGTCGCCCAGCATCACCGGGATGATCGGATGGTCGGCGCCGGCCAGCGTAAAGCCGAGCCTGCCCATCTCGGAGCGAAACCGCGCTGCATTGGCATATAGGCGCTGACGCAACGCATCGCCATTGCGGATCAGCTCGAACACCCGGAGCGAGGCGCCGGCGATCGCCGGCATCAGCGTGTTGGAAAAAAGATAGGGCCGCGAGCGCTGGCGCAGCCAGTCGACCACCGGCTTCCTGCCCGACGTGTAGCCGCCCGACGCTCCGCCCAATGCCTTGCCGAGCGTACCGGTGATGATGTCCACCCTGCCCTCGACGCCACAATGTTCGGCCGAGCCACGGCCATTCCTGCCGACGAAACCAACTGCATGGCTGTCGTCGACCATCACCATCGCATCGTATTTGTCGGCGAGGTCGCAGACGCCCTTCAGATTGGCGATGATGCCATCCATCGAGAACACGCCGTCGGTGGCGATCAGCCGGAACCGGCAGTCGCTCGCGTCTTTCAACCGCGCCTCCAGATCGGCCATGTCGTTGTTGGCGTAGCGGAAGCGCTTTGCCTTCGACAGCCGCACGCCGTCGATGATCGAGGCGTGGTTCAGCGCATCGGAGATGACCGCATCCTCCTCGCCGAGCAGCGTCTCGAACAGGCCGCCATTAGCGTCGAAGCAGGAGCCGTAGAGGATAGTGTCCTCCATGCCGAGGAAATCAGAAATGGTCGCCTCGAGCTGCTTGTGTTCTTCCTGCGTGCCGCAGATGAAGCGCACCGACGCCATGCCGTAGCCGTAACGGTCGAGCGCCTGCTTGGCTGCTTCCCGCAGTTCGGCGCTGTCGGCGAGGCCGAGATAATTATTGGCGCAGAAATTCAGCACCTTCTCGCCGCCCACCTCGATCTCGGCCGATTGGGTCGAGGTTATCACCCGCTCGGATTTGTAGAGACCTGCCGATTTCAGTCCTTCAAGCTCGCTGTCGATGTGGGAAAGGAATGCTTCGGTCATGATCAGGCCCTGTTGAGATCGATGAGGACTGTCGCGCCGCGCGGACGAAAAATCCATCGCAAAAGCGACCGCTTCGGTGGCGGCAATGGCACGGCAGAGGCCACGATGTTCAAATGCAGAGGCGCCGCGAAAGATTGCAATAACCACTTTGCGGGTTTCCCGCCACGGTCGTCGCCGCCGGCCTGTTGCCATCCCAAAGCTGTTAACACTTTGAAGCCAAAGGTTGTCGCACAAGAATTCGTTGGCGAGAGGCCGCCTCAGAAAATGTCACACCAGCCGGTGCACGCCGTTTCGGGCAGGCTCATACTCCTGATCAAATCCGGCTACTGGCTGGCTCTGCTGATCATAGCCGCCATGGTCGTGGCCTCCTTCATCCTGCTGCAGCAGGTGATGGCGACCCAACGGCACAATCAGGCGCTGCTCGATATCGTCAGCACACAAAAAGCCCTGTCGCAGCGCATCGTCTTCCTTGCCGGCGCCACAGGCAGCGCCCCGCGCGATCAAGAGCGCGCCCTGGTTACCGCGCTCAAACAAGCGACGGTGGAGTTCGAGAAGAATTACGATCTGCTGCTCGAACGAACCGCCGCGGATCCGGTGTCGCCGGCAAGGTTCGATCCGAAATCGATCGAGAGCGTGCTTTTCGCCAAGCCGTACCATCTCGACTATTTCTCGGTCGGGCTGATCGCCAATGGCGAGCGCCTGATCTCTTCATTCGAATCGCGGCTCAACACGACAGGCAGCGGCGGCTACAAGGGCGGAGAGGAGCGCGTTAATCTGGACGCTTCCGTTGCCAACGCAACTTTGTCGGGCTACGCAGCACTCGGCCAGCGCATCAGCGCCTACGCGGACCAGCGCTCCGAAAGGCTCCTCGATCTTCACCGCACATTGTTCTACTCGACCATCGGCGTCATGCTGCTGGTGGCACTTTTCATTTTTCGGCCGATGTCGAATGCCATCTTGCGCCGGACGCGCGAGCTGGTCGATGCACGCAATTCCATGGCCTTCATTGCCGTGCATGATGGGCTGACCGGCCTGCACAACCGTACCTTCCTGACCGACCATTTCGATACGTTCATCAGTGGTGCGCAGCGAAGGCGTGAGCGGGTCGCCGTAGTGCAGTTCGACCTCGACCGGTTCAAGCAGATCAACGACACGCTCGGCCATGCCGCCGGCGATTATGTGCTGGTGGTGGCCGCGCAGCGCATGCGCGATTCCTGCCGGACGTCGGATCTCAACGTGCGTCTCGGCGGCGACGAATTCGTTGTCGTCCTCAACGACGCCGGCAGCACCGCGGACATCGATATCGTCGCCAGACGCATGCTGGCCAAACTCAATGAGCCGGTCATCTTCCAAGGCACGACGATCCATCCAGGCGTAAGTGCCGGGATTGCGGTCTACCCCGTCGACGCCGACAATGCGCAGGACCTGCTCGTCCATGCCGATCTGGCACTCTATTCAGCCAAGAGGCAGGGCGGCGGCAGTTTGTCGTTCTTCTCCGATGAGCTGAGGCGCGAACTTGATAATCGCAAGCAGCTCGAACTCGACATCAGGATCGCCATCTCTGAGAAGGCGTTCGAAGTCTATTTCCAGCCGCAGGTGTCGCTGTCGGATGGCGCTATCAGTGGCATCGAGGCTTTGGTTCGCTGGAGGCATGCCGAGCGCGGCATGATCGCGCCGGGCGAGTTCATTCCGATCGCAGAAAAATGCGGCTTGATGCCCGAGATCGGCCGCATCGTTATTGCCAAGGCGATCGACGAAGCAGCCGAATGGAACCGCGCAGGCATCGCCTTCGGACGGATCGCCGTCAATGTGTCCGGCTCGGAGCTGCGCGAGACAGATTTCGAAGTCTTCCTGTTCGGTACGCTGGAGAGGGCTGGCCTGCCCGCGCACAAACTATCGCTGGAGATCGTCGAATCCGTCATTCTCGATGACGAGAAGACCGGTATCGCGGCAAAGCTGCGGCACATCCGCGCCGCCGGCATCCATCTTGAGCTCGATGATTTCGGCACCGGCTACGCATCGCTCAGCCATGTCAATCCAAACGAGATCGACCGGCTGAAGATCGATCGCCGTTTCGTCCAGAACATCAACGAGAACAGCGGCAACACCAAGATCGTGCGTGCCCTCACCGAGCTCGCCCGCGGTCTCGGCATCTCGATCGTCGCCGAGGGCGCCGAAACCGAAGCCGAGCTCGACTCGCTGATGGCGATCGGCTGCGACCAGGTGCAAGGCTATTCCATCGCTTTCCCGATGCCACCGGACAGGGTGCGCGAATGGCTGGTGGCCCGGGCGCCCAAGAAGGCCAGGCTGACGGTGCTGCAGGGCAGCCGGGCGTAGATCCGTCATGGTTCGGGCTTGCGAACCGACCTGATGAGCCGAGGCGGAAGGTCATCCTCATCACCGGGAAATGCTGCCAGCAATTGTCCAATGTTGGGCACACGCGCCAGTTTTTCGTAGTCCTGAAATGACAAAATGACCGCCTGCTTGCGGCCGCGCCGCGTGATGGCCGCCGGTTCTCCCGCGACGACCTGATCGAGCAGCGCCGAGAGTGTAGTCCTGGCATCCTTCAGCGAAATTTCGCGCATAGCGTTTTCCTAGCCTAATTCTAACCCTCGACATTGGCCCGCAGCGCGGCCAGCACCTGTGCAAACTCCGCCAACCTGTCGTCGGATAATCCCTTCCGCAGCCGCTTGTCGAAGGCTAACGCGGCGGTGCGCAATTTCAGGAACAGCGCTTCTCCGGCTTGGGTCAGCTCCACCTGGTGAACCCGGCGATTTTCGGGATCGCGGCGCCGTATCAGCAGGCCTTGCGTCTCCATGGCGTTGAGATGATGGGTCAGTGTTGCGCCCCGAATACCGATCATGCCGGCGAGCTCGCGTTGGTTGGCCAGCTCCCGCGACTTGACCGACAGCAAAGTCACCCAGACCGGCAGCGTGCCCCCCGCCTCGACCAGGGCAGCGTCGAAAGCCTGCGCGACCAGCTTGGCGGTGCGGGCGAGATTCATCCCGATCGGCGGGCGGTCAAAGGGCGTCATGATCCGACACTAGAACAAGGGCAAAGCCTATGGAACCGGCTCGAGCTTATGCGTTGACATCTAATCATTTGATATCTATCCATATGGTTAGCGGTGGGCAAGAGAGGAAATGCGGTCATGCAATATGTCTACATCATCGTCCTCGGCCTTCACGTCATGGCGGGTGTGTTCTGGGCCGGCACCACCATCGCGGTTGCCCGCGAACCGGAGATCCGGGCGGAACGTTTCTTCCGGCCGCAAATGGGCGCGGCCGGCGTGGTTTTCCTCACGGGTTTGCTGCTCTGGTATTTCTTCCACAACGGCTCCTTCGGCTCGATGGAGAAGGTCCTGGCGCTGGGCATCTTGACTGCCTTGATTGCCGCCGGGGTCCAGGGCGCACTGGTGGGTTTCGCCAGCAGGCAGTTGGCCGGCGCTGATGCGGCGACGCAAACCCAGTTGCGCGCGAAGATGACAAAAGGCGAACGCATCGCCGGCGGGCTGCTGGTCATCACCGTGTTCTGCATGGCTACCGCCAGGATGTTTTGAGCGGCCTGCCGCAATCGCCAGATCGTACGGTGTCCGGCCGCAAGCCGGCGGCGTGCGCGGCGCGCAGAACGAGCCGAAGTACCGTGGTGGCTCTCCGTACGGAGGTTCGGCTGCGCGCCACCAATCAATCCAAAATATTCCTCAGATTCGCAAGCCGAACCTGATGCCGTCATAGATGGCGGCGTGGATGTTGCGCGAGGCTACTGCATCGCCGATGCGGAAGAGCACGAAACCGGCGTTAGGATTGCGCACGGGAAAGATGTCGCCGCCATTGACCAGCTTTTCGTAGTCGATCGCGCCGGTGTTCTTCGACAGCGGCTTCAGCGCCAGATAGAGATCGTCGAGCGGCAGCGTGCCGTGCTCGACCACCACCTGGTCGACGCGGCGCTCTCCGCGCCAGCCATCAGCGAAGTCGGAGGCGAGCTCGGCGATCAGCTGGTTGCCCTCGCGCCGCACCGAACGCAGCCGTGTGTTGATGGTCACCGTGACACCCTTTTCCTGGAAGGCGCGCATGTAAGGCACATGGTTCATGCCGCCCATTTCCGGCGCGAAGAAGCGCTCTGGTGAAACCAGCTCCAGCCTGGCGCCGCTGTTGGCGATCAGTTCGGCAGCACCCATGCCCTGATGGCCGCCATTGTCGTCATAGAGCAGCACGTTCTCGGCCGGCTTGACGCTGCCGGCCATGATGTCCCAGCTCGAGGTGACGAGATCGTCGCCCGCAGTCAGAGGCGGGTTCTGCGGCAGGCCGCCGGTGGCGATCACCACCACGTCCGGCGACAGCGCCAGCACGTCGTCCTTCTCCGCCCAGGTGTCGTAGCGGATCTCGACGCCGAGCCGGTCCAGCTCGGCCAGACGCCAGTCGATGATGCCGATCAATTCCTTGCGGCGGGGATTCTGCGTTGCCAGCCGCACCTGGCCGCCGGCCTGGCTCGATGCTTCCAGCACCGTTACCTGGTGCCCGCGCTCGGCGGCGACCCGCGCTGCCTCCAGCCCGCCGGCGCCGGCGCCGACCACGACCACCTTTCGCCTCGGTCCCGCGGTTTTCGGAATAATGTGCGGTATCGACGCCTCGCGGCCCGTTGCCGCATTGTGGATGCACAGCGCCTCACCGCCCTCATAGATGCGGTCGAGGCAGTAGGTTGCACCGACGCAAGGGCGGATCTCGTGCTCGCGGCCCTCCATCACCTTCCTGACGATGTGCGGGTCGGCAATGTGGGCGCGCGTCATGCCGACCATGTCGAGCTTGCCGGCGGCGATGGCGTGACGCGCGGTGGCGACGTCGGAAATCCGCGCCGCATGGAAGGTCGGGAATTTCGTCGCCGCCCTCACCTCGCCGGCGAAGTCGAGATGCGGCGACGACCGCATGCCGGTCACCGGAATGACTTTTGTCAGCGCGGCATCAGTCTCGATCGAGCCACGGATGATGTTGAGGAAATCGACCTTGCCGGAGCCGGCCAGCCGCCTGGCGATTTCGACGCCTTCCTGTTTCGACAGGCCTTTCTCGAAATCCTCGTCGGCGACCATGCGGATGCCGACGACGAACTTTTCGCCGACCGCGGCACGCACCGCATCGAGCACCATTCCGGTGAAGCGCAGCCGGTTGTCGAGCGAGCCGCCGAAATCGTCGTCGCGCTGGTTGGTGGCCGGCGACCAGAAGCCGTCCATCAGGTGGCCGTAGGCCTCGAATTCGATGCCGTCGAGGCCGGCAGCCTGGCAGCGCTGGGCGGCCGCCGCGTAGTCGGCGACGATGCGCTCGATATCCCAGTCCTCGATAATCTTGGGAAAGGCGCGATGCGCCGGTTCGCGCACCGGCGAAGCCGACAGCACCGGCAGCCAGTCGGCCTTGTTCCAGCCGGTGCGGCGGCCGAGATGGGTGATCTGGATCATCACCTTGCAGTCATGCTCGTGGCAGGCGTCGGCAAGCTCGGCGAGCCATGGCACGATGCGGTCGTCATAGACATGCAGGTTGCCGAAGGCGGCCGGGCTGTCGCGCGAGATGATCGCCGAGCCGGCGGTCATGGTCAGCGCCATGCCGCCCTTGGCCTTTTCGGCATGATAGAGCCGGTAGCGTTCTTTCGGCATGCCGTCCTCGGAATAGGCCGGCTCATGGCTCGTCGACATGACCCGGTTCTTCAGCGTCAGATGCTTGAGCTGATAGGGCTGAAGGAGCGGGTCGTTGCTAGTCATCGTCTTCCTGCTGTTTCAAATTGTGCTAATGAGCGGCAAATTTTTGTTTTACGCATGTCGCTATCCCAAAATCGCTGCGCAGTTTTGGGCGACATGCAGCAAGGAACCTGCTCATGACCGATACGAAAAACCTCACCCAGCTCGGCACCAACGTCGAGGCGCCACAGAGCCCTGAAGCGGCAGTCCTGGAAACCGTGCCGTTTTCGCGCGGCGACGGCCCGCCGGCCATCGTTCGCTTCACCTGCCCGGAATTCACTTCGCTCTGCCCGGTCACCGGCCAGCCGGACTTCGCCCATATCGTCATCGACTACGCACCCGATGCGCTGCTGGTGGAATCGAAGTCGCTCAAGCTGTTCATGACCTCGTTTCGCAACCATGGCGCCTTCCACGAAGAATGCACCGTCATGATCGGCCGCCGCATCATCGCCGCGACCAAGCCATTGTGGTTGCGCATCGGCGGCTACTGGTATCCGCGCGGCGGCATTCCGATCGACGTGTTCTGGCAGACGGGCGCCCCGCCGGAAGGTGTGTGGCTGCCCGACACCGGCGTCGCCCCCTATCGCGGGCGCGGGTGAGCCTGAGTTTCTGAGGAAAATACGTTGCATCAGTTGAGCGGGAGCCGCCGGTAGCGGCCGGGATTGTTCGGGTCGCTGAAATGGCCCATCGGCCCGTGTTCGGCGAAGTGGCCCGCCCAGCGTTTCATCGCAGCCGGATCGAGTTCGACGCCCAGCCCGTCACCCTCCGGCACGCGCACCGTATTGCCCGTCTGGCGGAAAGGACCGTCCTTGATGACATCGCCGATCTGCCAGCGAAACAGCGACTGCGATGCTTCGGTGATCCACGGTGTCGCCGCCACGACGTGCAGATAAGCCGATGTCATGATGCCGAGATCGTTCGAATAGCACCAGAACCCCTTGCCCATCGCCTCACAGGCGGCGATGAATTTCAGAGTTTTCGACAATCCGCCGAGTGCTGCGAAATTGCAGACGAAGTAATCCGGCGCACCGAGCGCGACTGCCCGTCTGAGATCCGGGATGTGCGTGGAGAACGGAATGCGCGAATGCTGGCGCAGCGCTGCCATCTCCTCGAAGGTCGCGACCGGATCCTCGTAATTGCGGATGTTGAACGGCTCGATCTCGCGCAGTACCCAGCGCGCTGTGGTCAGCGACCACTGCATGTTGGAATCGAGTTTGATCTGCGCCTTATCGCCAAGCGCCTCGCGCAGCATGCGCACTGTCCTGATCTCGAGCTCGGGATCGCCCATGATCAGCTTGCCCTCGAAGATCGTCGAGCCGTGCTGTTCTCGCATGCCGAGACAATAGTCGACGATCGCTTCGGCGGTCATCTCGCCGCCGGCTCCGCCTTGAGCGGGGCGAAAGGCGAAATATTCCGAAAACGGAATGTCCTTGCGCACCGCGCCGCCGAGCAGCTTATAGAGCGGCATGCCGAAGACCTTGCCTCTTATATCCCAGAGCGCCAGTTCGATGGCGCCGAACGCCACCGTGGCTGCGTTCTCGCCGGTGTTGGCGGTGATCTGCCAGGGCGGCACACAGCGCGCCTCGCAGTCGGCGATGTCGAGCGGATCGGCGCCAATCAGCGCCGGCGCGATCTCGGCCTTGATCACCTCGCCGAAATGCCACCATGGCGCCTCGCCCAGTCCGACCACGCCTTCGTCCGTCTCGACCTCGATGATCGATTTCGAGGCGCCGCCGTAGAGACCAGCCGTCCACCAGAACGGAGCATCGAGCGGGACGTTGACGTGGGTGACGCGGATGTTGCTGATCTTCATCGGTTCCGTTCTCACTCACACTGGTATTGGCTGAGCGCCCATTCGCCTGTCACCGAGAGCAGGTCCGATATCTTCCAGTCGCCGTCGACCTTTTTGAGCTTCCATTCCAGCCGGTGCGGATTGCCGGAGGCGACGAAAGCGACAACGACCTTGGCCTGGTCGCCCTTGACCGCTTCGATGGTCTTCAGGCTCTTGTCGATCTCCGCCTCGTCGTATTCGGCATTGTCGAGCGCCATGTTGGGATCGAGGCACTCGCCCTGCCCCGACTTCCGCAGCGCGTCGCTCTTGTCCAGCACCGACTTTGCCGGATCGGTGAAATGGCCCCGCTGAGCCGGATCGACCTCGAGCCCGGCATGCTCGTAGAACGGCTTCACCACCGCCGTCGGCGAGCCCGGCTGCACGGGTGCGGCCGGTGCGTTTTCTGCCGGCGACTCTGCCGGCGGAGGTGCCGCGTTGTCGGCCGGCGCGTCTGTGGGCGGCGCGCCCAACAGGCCCTGAGCGGCGGCGCTGCTCAATCCGGCCAGCAGGCACCCAGTCGCCAGAACCCAGGGACGGCAGCGGAGCACGGCATCACTCCGGGGTCTGCCCGGCCAGACATTCGAGCGCACTGAGTGTCCAGCCGCTGGTCTTCGAGGTGATGTCGGCGACCTTCCACTGGCCATCGATCTTCCTGAGTGACCAGACCATTTCGCGTTTGGAATCATCGCCTTCCGGGAAAAGGTTGAACGTCGCCGACACCTCGGCGCTGTCGCCATCCAGCGTTTCGGCCAGCGTCAGCGTCTTGGCCACGGTCTTCTCGTCATAGTCCTGCGCATCGAGACCAGGGGCGAAGTCGATGCAGGGAACTTCATCCGGATGGTTCTTTGCCGCGTTGTCGTTCAGTTCGAACAGTTTCGTCACCGGCGCGGTGAAGCGGTCGCGATATTGCGCATCGGCCTCGAATTTGACCGACGGGACATAGAAGAACTTCACGGCGTTGGCAGCAGGGCCGGCAAACGCGGCCGCCGGCAAGGCCATCGAAAGCGCGGCAACAAAAAGTGGCAGTTTCATGCGTGTCCCCGATTGTTCACTGACGGAAGCTATCAGTACCACGCATCTTGCCTGTCGGCTTTCTTGCGGTCCATGAAATCCTGCAACGCGTCCTCTGCTGGCAACTCAGGCGTTCAGCCAGACGTTCTGGAGATCCATCTCGAAGGTTTGGTGGACACCGTAGTTCTTCACCTTCTCGTTCATGTGGCTGAACAGCTTCTGCCAAAACGGCTGAATGATGACGCCCGAATCCTGGAGGATCTGCTCGATGTCCTTCATGACCTCGCGGCGCTTCTCGACGTCGATAAGCGACAGAGCCTGCTTGAGCTTGGCATCGAAATCAGGGTTCGAGTAGCCGGTTTCGTTCCACGCCTCGCCGGTGCGATAGCCGAGCGCCAGCACCTGGACGCCAAGCGGGCGCATGTACCAGATGGTCATCGAATAGGGGTATTTCGTCCAGTCGTTCCAGAAGGTCGAACCCGGCAGCACGGTGCGCTTCACCTTGATCCCGGCATCGCGCAACTGGCCGGCAATAGCGTCGCCGGTATTCTTTTGCCAATCGTCCTCGACGGTGATCAGTTCATGCTCGAAGTCGGCCTGCTTGGCCTCGGCCATCAGCTTCTTGGCGCCCGCGGCGTCACGTGTCTTCTTGGGCAGCGCGAAGTATTCCGGATGAATCGGGCTGACGTGATGGTTTTCACCAACAGTCCCTCGCCCGGCATAGCCAAGTTCGAGCACCGCCTGGTTGTCGACGGCCATTTGCAGCGCGTTGCGGACGCGCTTGTCGTCGTAGGGCTTGTGCGTGACGTTGGTCCGGGCAACGAGCGTGGTCGCTGTCGCGACCTCCGATTTTACCAGCCCCATCTTGTCGAGGATGTCTATGAAGTCGGCGGGCGTCTCGAAGTTGAGATCGATTTCGCCGGAGTCGAATGCATTTATCGACGCGTTGAAATCGGTTCCGTAGTCGATGAATTCGACGCCGTCGAGAAGCGCTTCACCGCCCCACCACTTGCCAGTCTCACGACGCTTGACGACCGCTTTCTGGCCGACCGCATAAGACACCAGTTCGAACGGCCCGGTGCCAATCGGCTTCTCGATCGGATTGGCACCGTCGGCGTCGAAGTTGCGATGGACCACCAGCGCCGGATAGTCGGTGAAGTTCGGGATCAGCGAGATGTCCGGCTCGTTCAGCTTCAGCTTGACCGTGTTGTCGTCGACCTTGGTGATCGCGCCATCCCTGGCCTTGCCGGTTTTTGCGTCGATCAGTGCACCGACGCGCGCGGCCATGGAATTGCCGGCTGCAGCCTTTTCGCACCAGCGCGTCAGATTGTAGGCCACATCATCGGCGCCGAAAGCATCACCATTGGTCCAGGTGATGCCCTTGCGCACATGCAGCACATATTCGGTGGCGTCGTCATTGACCTCCCAGCTTTCAAGCAGAACCGGCTCGAAAGTGAACTGGCGGGTGTAGCGGACAAGCGGCTCGAGCCAGCAGCGTGAAATGTTCGCAAGTTCCACCCAGTCGTAGGTGCGCGGGTCCTTTTGTGCCTTCACCGACATCGAAACATGCAGCGTGCCGCCTTTCTTCGGCTCTTCAGCCAAAGCCCGTTCTGGCACGGCAAGACCGATCATGCCGTAGGCAAGGGCCGTCGATGCGCCGAAAGCGCTTGCCAGAGCCAGAAACTCGCGCCGATCCACACGACCTGCACGCGCCTCGCTGGCCATCGCTTCGATGGCGCTCGGTACGCGATCACCATTGCTTCTGAAGAGTGTCATTTTTTCCTCCGTTATGGTTCCCATCGGGTCTTCGCCCGTTATCAACTAACGCTGTCCGGTAGTTTCTCCTCGCGCCGCGCAATCAAATCTTTGAGACCATCGGCGATGCCCTCATCGAGCTTCGGCTCCTCATAATCGGCGAGCATGTTGCGCGCTTTCTCGCGGCCGCGACTGTCGTGGTCCTTTGCTCCTTCCGCCTTCCACTGTTCGAACGAATTGAAGTCCATGATGCTCGGTATGAAGAAGGCGGACTCGAAATGCTGGAGCGTGTGTTGGGTGCCGAGGAAATGGCCCTGCGGTCCGACCTCGCGGATAGCCGCCATAGCCTCCTTGAAATCGTCGAATGGCAGCCCGCCAGCATATTTGTACCAGCCGACAAGCTGCTCGCAGTCGGTGGCAAATTTCGAATAGCCGCAGGTCAGGCCGGCCTCGAGCCAACCGGCGGAGTGCCAGATGTAGTTGGCGCCGGCAAGGATGGCGGCATGCATCAGCATGTTCGCCTCGTAGCCCGCCTGGGCGTCGTTCAGCTTCGAACCGACATGGAAACCGGACGTGCGCCACGGCAGCCGATACTTCCGCGCCAGCGCGCCCATGAGATACATCATCTGGGCCGCCTCCGGCGTGCCGCCCATGGGAGCGCCGGTCTTCATGTCGACCGTCACCATGAACTGTCCGTAGATCTGCGGCGAACCCGGACGCAAGAGCTGTGTGAACGCGACGCCCGCCAGCGCTTCGGCATTGACCTGCGCGACCGCACCGACTGCAGAGGCCGAAGTCGAGGCGCCGCAAAGGGCGAAGGGCGCGAGGATCAGCGGCTGGTTGTGGCGCGCATAGACTTTCATCGCGTCCAGCATGGTGGCATCCCAGACCAGCGGCGAATTGCAGTTGGTGATCGCCACCAGGACCGGGTTGTCGCGGACATAGTCCTCGCCGAACACGATGCCTGCCATCGCCATCGTGTCTTCGGCTCGATCTTTGGAGGTCACGATGCCCATGAACGGCTTGTCGGAGTGCTTCAGCGCTGAATGGATGATGTGGAGGTGACGCTTCGGCACCGCGATTTCCATCGGCTCGCAGATGATCGAGCTCGACGAATGCAGCGCCGGCGCCATGTAGGCCAGCTTGTGGAAATTGTTGAGGTCGGCGAGTGTGCCGTAGCGCCTGTTGTTGTCGAGGTCGCGCACATAAGGCGCCCCGTACATCGGCACGAAGATGGAGTTGTTTCCACCCACACGTACGGAACGCTGGGGATTCCTCGCATTGAGCGTGAACTCCGACGGGACCTTCGAGACGAGGTCCATCAGCAGGGCGCGGTCGATCCGGACCCTTGTCTCGGAGACATCGGCGCCCGCCGCCTTCCACATTGC
This sequence comes from Mesorhizobium sp. M1217, assembly GCF_040318275.1. Lineage (NCBI taxonomy): Bacteria > Pseudomonadati > Pseudomonadota > Alphaproteobacteria > Hyphomicrobiales > Phyllobacteriaceae > Mesorhizobium > Mesorhizobium sp. M1217. Next base: position 14,148 of record NZ_JAMYMA010000030.1, read on the forward strand.
GATAGCCTCGTCGTCGCGGAACTCGCATCCCACCTCTTCGAGGATGCTGAGCGACTCCTGGTGGATGAGCTCCACCGCCTCGTCCGGGACCATCTGATACACCGGAATCTTGCGAACCAGGGTCGGAAATGACGCTACGGGAGCTCCCCGCAGCGCCTTGCGCCCCAGGCGGCCACCCGCGCGACGATTGGTATGTTCGCTCACTTCAACGGCCGGTGCGTTCATGGAGGCTCCATCTTCCTGTCTCGATCAATCTAGCCAGACAAAATGCAGCTGTGACGCTGGAAAATCCTGATCTCTTGTATAAGCTCAGCTTATGCGAAGCTTGCGCCATCTGCTGCCCTCGGCCGGCAGCCTGATCGTTTTCGAGGCCGCCGGCCGGCTGTCGAGCTTTACCGCCGCCGGGCGGGAGCTCGGCATGACGCAGGCTGCCGTCTCCTATGCGATCCGTGGGCTCGAGGAGCAGCTCGGCGCCAAACTCTTCCAGCGCCGCCACCGGCAAGTCAGCCTTACCGAGGCCGGCGACCGCTTTCACGCCGACGTCTCGCTCGGCCTGTCGCACATCCGCAAGTCGGCTGAGGATCTGCGCCAGATCGCCGTCGGCGCGCATGTGACGCTCGCCGCCTCGACCGCATTCGCCTCGTTCTGGATGATGCCGCGCCTGCAGCAGTTTCGCGACGAACTGCCGGGCATCGACCTGCGCATCCAGACCGCCGACCGCGATCTCGACATCATCGCAGAGGATATCCCGCTCGGCGTCCGCGGCGGCGAGCCCAAGGAATGGACGGATTATCATTCGCTGCCGCTGGCTGATGAAGTGATATTCCCCGTCGCCGGCGCTAGTTATGTGGCGCGATTCGGGCTGCCGGAGAGCGTCGCGGACCTCCCATCGCACCGCCTCATCCATCTCGAAGAGCCGTTTCGCGAGGCCGCCAGCTGGGACGAATGGTTCGCCTCGGCCGGTGTCGACATCGCCGATGCCGGGCGTGGCTTGCGCATCAACGACTATGCGCTGGTGATCCAGGCAGTCATGGAAGGGCAAGGCATCGCGCTCGGCTGGGGTCACCTCGCCGAGCGGCTGCTGGCATCAGGGCTGCTGGTGCGCGTCACCGGCCACACAATGACGACCGGCAAGGGCTTTCATGTCATCTGGTCGAGGAACCGCGAGCTCAGCGACAACGCCCGCAAGGTGCGGGACTGGCTGGCGGCGCAAGCGTGAGGCTATCCCACAATGCCCGGTCAAACCGTCACGACGATCTTGCCGAATTGTTCGTTCGACTCGAGATAACGATGCGCCTCGACGATCTGATCAAACGGAAAGGTTCTAGCGATTGCGGGCTTCAGCGAACCCGATTTCAGTCCATCAAGGATGAATGTCTTGGCGGCCTGTAGCCGGGCCGGATCGCGCACGATCTCGTGGACGAGATAGCCGCGCAGCGTCAGCGTCTTGCCTAGCACTGCAGGTAACGGAAAAGGTGTCGGGTCGGGGCTCAAGCCGCCATATTCGATGAGAATGCCACCCCGTGCCATCGCTGCCGTCAGAGGCTCGAAGATCGGCCCGCCGACCGCGTCGAACACCACGCGCACGCCGTCCGGGCCGGCGATTTCCTTCAACCTGGCTTCCAGATCCACCTCTGCCGAGGCGATGACGTGGGCCGCGCCGAACTCAAGCAGAGTCCGCTTCTTGGCGGACGTCCGTGTGACGGCGATCGGGGTCGCGCCAACCAGGTTGGCAATCTGGATCGCCGCCAGTCCGACGCTGCTCGATGCCGCAGTGATGACGACAAAGTCCTTCCTGCCGAGTTTGGCAATGTCGATCAGCGCACCGTAGGCCGTGAGATATTGCATCCACGCAGCGGCGGCCTCTTCCCAGCTCAGCGATGGTGGATGCTTGACGACGAGCTCGGCGGGATATGTGGCAATCTCACCATAGGCAGGCCAGCGGGCCATCGACACTGGCGGCACGATGCTGACGGCATCGCCCGGCGCAAACCCGTCCACGCCTTCGCCGACCGTTTCGACGAGGCCAGCGGCCTCAAGCCCAAGACCGGAAGGCAACGGCGCGGTTTGGATATATCTGCCTGAACGCAGCAACGCCTCGGCCCGGTTCAGACCCAACGCCTTGACACGGATCTGGATCTCGCCTCGTCCCGGCGCAGGCATGTCGACATTCTCGATGCGCAGAACCTCGGGACCACCCAGCTCATAAAAACGAACGACACGCGCCATCGGTCACAACTCCAAAATATTTGCACTGAATGTGCTATGCCAGCGGCAATCAGGCGGATAAATAGCCGCTTGAGTAGATCAGTGGAAACTGTGGGTTTTGAATATGGATCGCCTTACCAGCATGGCCGTGTTCGTCAAAGCCGTCGACCTGGGCTCGTTCGCGGCCGCGGCGGCGGCTCTTGATCTGTCCGGGCCGATGGTCGGCAAGCATGTCCGGTTTCTCGAGGAGCGCCTGGGCGTGCGCCTCATCAACCGGACCACGCGCCGCCAAAGCCTGACGGATTTCGGGCGCGCCTATTATGAACGCTGCCGGCTGGTGCTTGCCGAAGCGGAGGCCGCGGATGCACTCGCCGCCGACCAGCTTGCCGAACCGCGCGGAAAGCTGCGCGTCCTCATGCCGGTGCATTTCGGCCGGCGCTGCGTTGCCCCGATCCTGTTCGGGCTTGCGCAGCAATATCCGGCGCTGGAACTTGACCTGTCGTTCAGCGACGCCCTCGCCGACCTCGCCGAGGACGGCTGCGACCTTGCCATCCGAACGGGCGATCTGGAGGACCAGGCCGGGGTGATGGCGCGGCGCGTCGCGCGCCAGCACATGGTCGTCTGCGCGTCGCCATCCTATCTCGACAGGCACGGCCAGCCGCAGGCGATAGATGACCTCGGCAGCCATCACGCGATCATCTACCGCCGTTCCGGGCGTGCCGTTCAGCCGTGGCTGTTTCCACGCAATGGCCAGCCTGCGACGGAGGTCAGGCTCGCTGGCAGATTGCGGCTCGACGATCTCGATGCCATCGCCGATGCCGCGGCCGCCGGCATGGGGCTCGCCTGGCTGCCATACTGGCTGGTTCGCCAGCGCATTCAGGCGGGCGTACTTGTCCCGCTATTGCCGGAACAGCCGAGGTTTCTCTATGACGCCCATGCGCTGTGGCTGCAGACGCCACATCTGCCGATGAAAGTCCGCCTTGCCGTCGATGCACTGGCGGCAGCGCTGCCCAAGCTCATGAGTTGAAGGCACGGTCGCGGTCAGCTGCGTGGATTTCCTCGAGAACGACCCGACGATTGAACAATAATCTATATGGTAAGATTTCGAATATACAGGAGGTAAACCAGAACAACTGTTAGCGATATCGAAATAATCGTCCAAATAGTGAACAAAATTACTCTTGCAATACGACTCTTTCGACGCTGTATCCATCGAGCGAAGTTTACCATTAAGTAATCTAGGATGAATCCAAATGTCGCCTCCAACGGCCATTCGCTTCAGATTTTGGCCTTCGCCCGACTAAATCCACTAAGTCAATTGGGGGCCAAGCCCATTCACTTCAACAATATTCCTATCTCTACATCGTGGCGGGACAGCACCCCCCTCTGGCCTGCCGGCCATCTCCCCCGCAAGGGGGGAGATTGGCGGTTCATGCGTCCCGCCGACCTTTGAGACATTGGAGACTGGCGGAGGCCGAGGCGACATCCGATCTCCCCCCTTGCGGGGGAGATGGCCGGCAGGCCAGAGGGGGGTGGGACGGAGCGCAACGGAGCAGTCTCCCTGCCTTGCAACAATCAACGCTATTCTCCCCCTCCCGCATCGACCACGAATCCGCCTATAGTGCTGCCATGCCCATTCGCCAGCTTTCCGAAACGATGATCAACCAGATCGCCGCCGGCGAAGTCATCGAGCGTCCGGCAAGCGTGGTCAAGGAACTGGTCGAGAACGCGCTCGATGCCGGCGCCACGCGTGTCGAGATCGTCACCGCTGGTGGCGGGCTGAACCTGATCCGCGTCAGCGACGACGGCTCGGGCATTCCGGAAAAGGAACTGGCGCTGGCGATTGCGCGCCATTGCACCTCCAAGCTCGCCGACAACATTCACGACATCCGCTCGCTTGGCTTCCGCGGCGAGGCTTTGCCGTCGATCGGCTCGGTGGCGCGGCTGTCGATCCGCTCGCGCACCGCATCAAGCGAAAACGCCGCCGAGATCGGCATCGCCGGCGGCCGCGTCTCCGCCGTCAGGCCCGCCGCCGCCAATCGCGGCACCACGGTCGAGGTGCGCGACTTGTTCTTCGCCACGCCGGCGCGGCTCAAATTCATGAAGGGTGAGCGCGCAGAAAGCTCGGCCATCGGCGACGTGGTCAAGCGCATCGCCATCGCCTTCCCCGCCGTGCGCTTCACGCTCGCCGGCCCGGACCGCTCGACGCTGGAGCTGCCGGCGACTGAGGACAGCCCGGAAGGCCGGCTGCGCCGGGTGGCACAGGTGATGGGCGCCGACTTTCCCGACAATGCGATCGCCATCGACGCGGTGCGGGACGGCGTGCACCTCGCTGGCCATGTCTCGGTGCCCTCCTTCACCCGCGCCAACGCCCTGCAGCAATATGCCTATGTCAACGGCCGCCCGGTGCGTGACAAATTGATCGCCGGCGCCATTCGCGGCGCCTTCGCCGACGCGCTGCCGCGCGACCGCCATGCCGTCACCGTGCTGTTCCTGACGCTCGATCCGGCGATCGTCGACGTCAACGTCCATCCGGCCAAGGCCGACGTGCGCTTCCGCGATCCGGGGCTGGTGCGCGGCCTGATCGTCGGCGCCATTCGCGAAGCACTGTCCAATGCCGGGATCCGCGCCGCCACCACCGGTGCCGCCGGCATGATGGCAGCGTTCCGGCCGGGCGCGGCATCCTATGCGCATGGCGGGCCGGCCAACGGTCACCGCAGCTACGAGGCCGCCTATCGGGCATCGGGCTTTGCCGGGTTCGACCCTGCCCGTTCGCCGCAGCGGCCGCTCGATATGGGCTCTGCAAATGGCGGCTTCGGCGAGGACGAGCAGGCGGCCTTCGACGCCGGCCCACTGCACAGTGCCGACGCGCGCGCCGGACAGGATCAGGCGGCAGAGACGCTGCTCGGCACGGCCCTGGGCGCGGCGCGCGCGCAAGTGCATGAGAACTATATCGTCGCCCAGACCAGGGATTCGCTTGTCATCGTCGACCAGCATGCGGCGCATGAGCGGCTGGTCTACGAGGCCTTGAAGAACGCCCTCCACTCACGCGCGGTGCCGTCGCAGATGTTGCTGCTGCCCGAGATTGTCGATCTGCCGGAGGAAGACGCCGAACGGCTTGCCATGCATTCCGAGACGCTCGCCCGCTTCGGCCTCGGTATCGAGCGCTTCGGCCCAGGCGCCGTTGCGGTGCGCGAGACGCCGTCGATGCTCGGCGAGACCAACGTCCAGCAGCTGGTGCGCGACCTCGCCGACGAAATCGCCGACAATGACACGGTCGACACGCTGAAGGAGCGGCTGGACAGGATAGCCGCGACCATGGCCTGCCATGGCTCGGTACGTTCCGGCCGGCTGCTCAAACCGGAAGAGATGAACGCGCTGCTGCGGCAGATGGAGGCGACGCCCGGCTCCGGCACCTGCAACCACGGCCGCCCGACCTACATCGAACTCAAGCTGGCGGATATCGAGAGGCTGTTCGGGCGACGGTAAGCATTACCTGGGCAACCCCAAGCGAGGCACCCGCTCAATTCGCCAATTGATGATACTTCTTAGTTTTAAGAGAGAAAACATAGTCCATTGTATAGCCAGCGCCGCCGCCACGAAAGTTTACTGAAATGATCTCGGCGATTTTTTTCGTCTGTTTTTGAACATTCATGTAGATTGGCGTCATCAGCATTCCCGCGTCGCAATTGTCGTCATCGAACTCGATCTCTTGATAGACTTTCTTGCTTCGCTTGCCGATGACTTGCAATTTTCGCATGCAAATTCCGGCTTCGGTTTTCGCGTAGATGCCTGAAAACCTGTCGGTAGCGGTCTGCGCCCAGAACGGGATCTCAACGGTTCCGTCAATCTTCCCGTCGCCGGTATCGTCCAGGCTAGCAACTTTCTTGAGCGTGACGGGATGTTTGTCCGCACCCTTGCTCCAGGTTCCTGTTGCGCCGCTTTCACCAATGTCGAGAGAAAATGGGCATCCACTGGTGTCGACGGGCGTTTTCGAACCCATGACCAGCACCCGGTCGAATTCCTTGTCGTCCGCAATCTCGCAAAGGGATACGCTGGTGCCGTTGATCTTGCCGTACACTGCTATCGGGCTTTGCTTCGCGTCGTAGAAATAGCTCCCCTCGACCGTAATCCCGCTGCCGAAACTGTCATTCCTCTGCAGCGACAGATGGACTGGGGTAGGCCCAATGAAACCTTCGAAGTTTTCGATCTGATACCAACCCGCGACGGCATTTTGGCTGAACAGCAACAAGAAAAAAATTGCGGAGATAAACTGCATTCCCATGTCGACCCCTCGCCACGCTTCGCAAACGCAATCAACATAGACGCCGGCCTGGCTCATGTCTGCATCGCAATGGTCGTCAGTAACGGCTCATGGTTTGAGTCGGGAAAAAGCTTCAATTATCTGAATCACCTCCTCAAATTCACCACGATGACGCCGCCCAGCGCCAGCGCCCCGCCGATTATGCCGAGCAGCGTCGGCACCTCGCCCAGCCAGAAGAAGCCGATCAGCGTCGCCACCGGGGACACCAGATAGAGGAAGTTCGATGCGCGCGCCGCCGGCAGCCGGGAAAGTGCTGTTGCCCAGGCAGCGTAGGCGATGAGACTGGGCACGATGCCGAGAAAGATGACGGCGCCGAGCCCGGCGGTGTTGGCGGTAGCCGCTTGCGCCAGGCCGCTCGGCAGGAACGGCGACAGGCAGAGCGCGCCGAGCACCATGTTCGAGGCCGAGATGGTCAGCGGGTGGTGGCGACCAAACAGCGGCTTCTGGACGATGGTGTTGACGGCCGAGCACAATGCCGAGCCGAGGACAAGCAGCGCACCATCGTTGAAATGCAAGCCTTGCCCCTCGCCCATGGCGATGATGCCGATACCGGCGAAGGACAGGAATGTGCCGGCCCAGGCCAAGCCTGAGAAGCGTTCGCCGAGCAGCGCCATGGCCATGATGGCGGTGAAGATCGGGCTGACATTGATGATGAAGCCCGCCGCACCTGCCGAAACGGTCAGCTCGCCGAAATTGAGCATCACCGTGTAGAGCGCGACGAAGACGGCACCACCGAAGACAAAGCGCCAGAGTTCGTCGAGCCTGGGCAGAGCCGGCCGCTTGACCGCGAGAAAGATCGCCGCCGGAACGGCGGCGATGGCAAAGCGCAACGCGCCAAGTTCCAGCGGCCCGAAGGCGGCAAGGCCGGCGCGGATCGCCGGAAAGGCCGAAGCCCAGCCGACCACCGTCAGCGCCACCGCGATGGCAGCGGTGGTGTCCATCCGCTGTGTCGGATTCAACGTTCCGGAATAGACGCTCATCTCGGTGTCCTCGCGATCCAATGCCATGAAGTAGAGAAACGCTATTGCGCGTCGATTGACAAACGAACAAATCGAGTATCACCTGTGACTATGGATCACAGCTCAGACTCGATGCTGCCGCTTGAAACCCTGCGCGCCTTCGATGCCGCGGCGCGGGCAGGCAGCTTTTCGGCGGCGGCCGAGAAGCTCAACATCACCCATGGCGCCGTCAGCCGGCAGATCGCCAAGCTCGAGAACTGGCTCGGGCTGAAAGTCTTCGATCGCGGCGCGCGCGGCGTCTCGCTGACCGTCGAGGGCAATCGCCTGCATCTGCGCACCACTGAAGCCTTCGCCCTGATCGCCAGCAATTCGGATCGCTGGGTAGAGCCGCGCGGCACGGCGGTGGTGCGGCTGACCTCGATCCCCTCGGTCAGCGGGCTGTGGTTGATGCCGCGCATGGCGGCGCTGGAGAACCAACCGTCCAAGCTGCGCATCGTGCTCGACGTCGACATCCGCCAGGGCGATCTTGCCGACGAGGGCATCGACCTGTCGATCCGCTGCGGGCGCGGCCGCATTCCGGGCCGGATCTCGGTGCAGCTTTTCGAGGAATATGTGTTCCCGGTCGCCTCGCCGGAATTGGCCAGGGAGATCGGCCGCGGCGATCCGGCCCGGCTGCTCGAATTTCCGGTGATCAACGATTCCGACGCTTCGGCGTGGCGCGCCTGGTTTGCGGCGCAGGAGATGGACTATCGGCCGCGGCCGCACGACCGCCGTTTCGAGGATTACAACCTCGTGCTCGACGCCGCCGCGCACGGGCTCGGCATTGCGCTGGCGCGTCCGCCATTGACGGTGGACCAATTGAAATCGGGCCGCATCGTCGCCGTGGACGAGCGCGGTGCCCTCAGCCCGATATCCTACTGGCTCGACCGGCCGCTGGGGCGGCCGCGCGCCGCGGCAGCCGAACTTGCTCGTCGCATCGCAGTCCAGGCCGGGCTGCCAGCGGAGAGGATCGAAGAGTTTATCATCGCCGAAGAATGAGATGCCTGAAGCGCGTCGCGTTCGACCGGCCTCATGCGACGCGCTTCAGGTTCTTGTGTTTATGCATGTCGTTATCGCAAAACCGCTGCACACTTTTGCGCGACATGCATTGGCATCCGCTTTGCCGGCTTGTTCGAGCAAGTGTCACCAGAAACAGAGGCAGGCAAAGCCAACCAAGCTTGACCTCGCCGCAATTTGTGGCGATGACATCGTCATGAATTTCGGCTCCACCCCATGATGAACCGTTTCGAAGGCCCCGGCGGCAAGGAAGCCCGCATCCGCTATCTCGACGGCGACTTCCAGGTGACTAGCCCCGGCGCCTTCGTTCGCTGTGCGGTGACCGGCGAGAGCATCCCGCTCGACGAGCTCAAATATTGGAGTGTCGCCAGGCAGGAACCCTATCTGAATGCCGCTGCATCATTGCGCCGCGAGATCGAAGCGCATCCGGAACTGCGCCGCCGACGGTAGTCTGACGCAAATGCAAGTCGCCCCGTTGCGATCCTTCGCGCGCCGTCTCCTGCCGCGACGTCAAGCCAGCGACACCGAAACCTTAGAAGTTATCTTGAAATAAAAAACCCGCCTCGGGGCTCGAGGGCGGGTCGTCGGCGAATCATCACCATACCTAAATTACTAGCATAGCTGCCGGCACAAAGCAAGAACAAAAATACACTCGACCCGCGGAAAGATGCAAATTCCAGTCCCCACATCGCCTCGGTCTCAAGCTGCCGGTCAGCCTTTAAGCCTGCGCTGCCGCCAGGCATCCAGCGTTTCGTCGATGATGCGTTGCGGCACATGGTCGAGCTCGAAGACGGTGTCGATCTCCAGCACATCGAGCCGGTCGAGGAATTCCGGCGGCGCTGCGCCGTGACGCAGGCGGGCAGCATCCTTGGCAGTGGTAATCAGGCCAAGCCCGGCTTTACGTGCCGTCGCCGCCAATTCGGCAAGCTCGTCCGCGCTGTAGAAATGATGGTCAGGAAACGGTCGGGTCAGCGCAAGCTCGCCGCCGGCCTCGGCTACGGTGTCGAAAAACTTGTCGGGATGGCCGATGCCGGCGAACGCCAGGAACCGCCTGCCGGCCAGCGTCACCGTGCTGCTCGGGGCGGTGTGCGCCTCGAAGATCGGCCTGCCGGCGCGCGCTGCCTGGCGCACGACCGTATCGGCCGCGGTGCCCTCGCCCATCTTCAGCAAGCCGCTGGTGAAGACCAGCTGGTCGACGATGTTCGCCCGCAGCGGTCCGCCGGGGATGACGCGGCCATTGCCGATGCCATGGCGCGCGTCGACGACGACCAGCGCATAATCGATGTGGATGCGCGCGCTCTGAAAACCGTCATCCATGATCAGGAAATCGCAGCCGAGCTTCTCCAGCAGAAGCCTGGCGCCGGCGGCCCGGTTCGGCGTCACCGCGACCGGCGCATGTTCGGCCAAAAGCAGCGGCTCGTCGCCGACATGCTTGGCGGCGTCGTGGTGCGGATCGACGACATGCGGCTGCGCGAAGGAGCCGCCATGGCCGCGCGACAGGAAACCGGGATTGAGCTGCATGCGCCGGGCCTGCTCGGCCAATGCGATCGCCACCGGCGTCTTGCCGGTGCCGCCGACCGTGAAGTTGCCGATGCAGAGCACCGGCGCCTCGACTTTTTCGCGCGGCGCGTGCCGCATGCGGCGACCGGCGATAAGCGCATAGATGGCGGAAAGCGGCGACAGCGCCACGACCCGCCAGTCCGGCTCTTCCCACCAGAAGGGCGGCGCTTCCGAGGTCACGTCAACGCCCGTTCGCGCCCTTCAGGCGCGACTTGACGACCAGCGGCTGGATATAGGGCTCGAGCGACCTGAGCGTGTGCGCCAGCGCACCGCGCATCTCGTCGACCGTCGCCGCACCCGCCGCCATCATTTCGTGACGAGCCACCTCGTTGGTCAAAAGGAAATTCACGGCGCCGGCCAGCATATCGCGGTCGCGCACCAGCTTGGCGCCGCCACTGTCGAGCAGGCGCTGATAGGCCTCGCGAAAATTCTGGACGTTGCGGCCGGCAAGCACCGCTGTCTCCAGCATGGCCGGTTCCAGCGGGTTCTGGCCGCCCTCGGAAGTCAGCGAACGGCCGACAAAGGCAATTTCCGTCAGCCTCAGATAAAGCCCCATCTCGCCGATCGTGTCGCCGAGCAGAATATCGGTATCGGCGGTGATCCTGTCGCCCTTGCTGCGCTGCGCCAGCTTCAGGCCCATGCCGGAAATCTGGGCGGCCAGCTGCCCGGCGCGTTCGGGATGGCGCGGCACGATGATCGTCAAAAGCCCGTGGTGCCGCTTGTGCAGCATGGCGTGAACTTCGGCCGCGACCGCCTCTTCGCCGTCATGGGTCGAAATCGCCGCCCAGGTCGGGCGAGCGCCGATCTGGCGTTTCAGCGCCGCCAGTGCCCGTTCGTCGGCCGGCGGCGGCGCGGTGTCGACCTTGAGATTGCCGGACACGGTGACCGGCCGGGCGCCGAGCGAAAGGAAGCGCTCGCCATCGAGATCCGACTGGGCGACGACATGGGCGAGATTTTCGAACAATGCTTCGGCGATGTTGGCGCGCTTCTTCCAGGATTTGAAGGAGCGGTCGGACAGCCTGCCATTGACCAGAACCTGCGGCACGCGGCGGGCGCCGAGTTCCAGGATGGTCATCGGCCAGATCTCCGATTCGGCGATGATCGCCAGGTCCGGTTGCCAATGATCGAGGAAGCGGCTGACCGCCGGCTTGAGGTCGAGCGGCACATATTGGTGGATGATGCGGCCGCCCAGCCGTTCTTCGGCGACCTGCGCCGAGGTGACGGTGCCCGTCGTCAGCACGATGTTGACGCCGTAGTCGAGAATGCTCTCGACCAGCGGCACGACGGCGATGGTCTCGCCGACGCTGGCTGCATGGATCCAGATCACCGGGCCTTCGGGGCGCTCGCGTCCGGCGACGCCGTAGCGCTCGCGCCGGCGAATGCGATCCTCCTTGCCTCTGGATGTGCGCCAGGCGACATAAGGTCCGACCAGCGGGTAGGCGGCGGCCCCGGCGAAGCGGTATGCCGTCAGGAAGGCGCGCGCCCAGCGCATACTCATTTCGAACCGTCCACAAGGCGATAGGCCTCGGCGGTCGCGGCATTGAGCGAGGCCGTGACCTCCTGGCGCTTGCGTTCCATTTCCGCGGCGTCTGCGTTGGCCGGCACGAAGACAGGCGTGCCGACGACAATCGAGGAGCGGCCGAAGGGCAAGTTGATCGTCGTCTTGTCCCAGCTGCCCTCGATCACCTTGCGGCGGCTGGTGGCAATCGCGGCAGGCAGGATCGGCCGGCCGGACAGCCGCGCCAGGAGGACGACGCCGAGCCCCGCATCGCGCGGCGTGCCGTGGGGAATATCAGCAATCATGGCGACATTCTTGCCGGTGGCGAGCGACTTTTTGAGGGCGATGAGCGCCTTGGCGCCGCCCTTGTCGAGATGCCTTGCGCTTTCGCGCCCGCCAGAGCCGCGCACCGCCTCGATGCCGAATTTCTCGACCATCAGCGCGTTGAGCTCGGCATCGGCGCTGCGCGACACCATGGCAACCAGTGGCCGTCCCTTGGGATAATAGGCCGGCGTCAGCAGATGCTGGCCGTGCCAGAGCGCGATGATGCCAGGCTCGAGCTGCGCATAGGCGCCGCCGGAAAACTTCGCCGATCCGTCGACCATGCGGTTGGTCAGGCGGACAAGGCGGACGAAATACGCAAACAGCGCGGCAAGCGCATTCTTGACGAATCGCGACTGCGCCAGCGGTTCGCGGATCTTGCGCCAGAACGTCTTCGGCTTGCGACGTCTGACCGCCGACCGCGGGGCTGATCGCTTGACCGCTTCATGGTTCATCGATGTCAACCGGCAGCCTTGTTTTCGGGGTCGAGCAGGCGGTGCAGGTGAACGACGAAATAACGCATATGGGCATTGTCGACGCTGGCTTGCGCCTTGGCCTTCCAGACGGCGTGCGCCGATTGATAGTCGGGATAGATGCCGACTACGTCGAGCGCGTCGAGGTCGCGGAATTCGGTGCCGCCCAGCTTCTTGAGTTCGCCGCCGAACACCAGGTGCAAAAGCTGTTTCTTTCCGTCTTCAGCGGCCATGTCGATCCTTCACATATCGTGAGTTTGGGACAGGTCTAGACCAAAGCCGCCGACTTTGGAACTATTGATGATGGTCAATTGTCCAGCCCGGCGATGACGCCGGCGAGCACAGCGAGGAGTTCGCCGCTGCCGGCGGCAAGCGCGCCGTGGCGGATCACTTCGCCGGCATAGAGCGGCGCGCGGCCGTGCCGATCGAGCACGGCGCCGCCTGCCTCGCGCAGGATGAGGTCGGCCGCGGCGATGTCCCAGTCATGCGCGTTGGCCTTGACGAAGGTGGCATCGAGCTGGCCGCCGGCGATCATCGCCAACCTGTAGGCGAGCGAAGGAATATAGGGCACGCGCTTCAGCCGTTTGTGCCATTTCGCCGGCATCAGGTCGATCATCGCCTTCGGTCCGGCGATTTCGGCCGTTTCCGACGGCGGACGCACGCTGATGCGCTTGCCATTCAGGAATGCGCCCTCGCCCGGCAGCGCCCAATAGATTTCGCCCTTCGCCGGGCAGTCGAGCACGCCGGCAAGCGTGCGGCCGTTCTCGACCACCGCGACGCTGACGCACCATGTGGGCAGGCCTTCGAGGAAGCCGCGCGTGCCGTCGATCGGATCGACGACGAAGGTGCGGCGCGCGACAAGTCTTACCGGGTCGTCGACGGTTTCCTCCGACAACCAGCCATAGTCCGGCCGGGCCGCCAGCAAGGTCTCGCGCAGATATTTGTCGGCGGCGTGATCAGCTTCGCTGACCGGCGAGGTGCCGCCCTTCATCCATACTTGCGGATTGTTGTTGAAGTACTGCATGGCGATGAGCCCCGCCTCGCGGGCAGCGTCGCGCAGCAGCTGCAGGTCTTCAGTAGCGCCGGCCGAGACGGCCGGATCAAGCTCCGGCAAGGGTCATCCCTTCGATCAAAAGCGTGGGCGCGGCAGTGCCGAAATTGCGGTCGAGATCGCTCGCCGGAACCATGTTGAGGAACATCGTCTTCAAATTGGAGGCGATGGTCACCTCGGCAACGGGATAGGCCAGCTCGCCATTCTCGATCCAGAAGCCGGAAGCGCCGCGGCTATATTCGCCCGTCACCATGTCGACCCCCTGGCCGAACACTTCGGTGACGTAGAAGCCGGTCTCGAGCGACTTGATCAGCTCTTCCGGCGTGTTTTCCCCGGGCTCGATGGCGAGATTGGTCGACGATGGCGAGACCGACGAGCCGCTGCGCGAGCCGCGCCCATTGGTGACGAGGCCGAGTTCCCGCGCCGCCGAGGTCGACAGGAACCAGTGGTTGAGCACGCCCTTGTCGACCATGAACAATTTCTCGCCCTCGACGCCTTCGCCGTCGAAGGGGCGCGAGGCCTGGCCGCGGCGCCGGAGCGGCTCATCGGTGACGGTGATTGCGGCCGAAGCCACCTTCTTGCCCATCATGTCGCGCAGAAAGCTGGTCTTGCGCGCCACCGCGGCGCCATTGATGGCACCGGCGAGATGGCCGGCAATGCCGCGCGCGACGCGCGGATCGAACACCACGTCGACCGGCCCGGTCGCCGCCTTGCGCGCGCCAATGCGGCGTACGGCGCGCTCACCGGCCTTGCGGCCGATGTCTTCCGGCGCGTCGAGATCGGAAAAATGCTGGCGCGAGGAGAATTCGTAATCGCGCTCCATGCCGGTGCCCTCGCCGGCGATGACGCTGGTCGAGCGCGAAAAGCGCGACGCGACATAATGGCCGACAAACCCATGCGAAGTGGCGAGCACAAGGCCGCCGAGCCCGGCGCTGGCGCCGCTGCCGGCCGAATTGGTGACGCCCTTGACGGCAAGCGCCGCCGCCTCGGCGGCAAGGGCTGCTTCCTTCAACTGGTCCGCCGATACCTCGGTGGCGTCGAACAGATCGAGATCGCGCGGCTTTTTGACCAGCAAGGCCGGATCGGCGAGACCCTGATAGGGATCTTCGGGCGACACTTTGGCCATGGCGACGGCGCGCTCAGCCAGCATATTGGGGTCGGATGCCGCCGTTGCCGAAACGCTCGCCACCCGTCTGCCGACGAAGACGCGCAACGAGACGTCCTCGCTCTCGGACGCCTCTGTGCCTTCGACCTTGCCAAGCCGCACCGACACACCGGTTGAGCGGCCGCGTACTGCAACCGCATCGGCGGCATCGGCGCCGGCCCGTTTGGCAGCCTCGACCAGGGCCGCGACGCGGTCGGTCAGTTTCGCTGCGTCGAGCGTATCGGTCATGCGCATAATCCTGTTATTTCCGGCCGGCTGAAGGGCAGCCGCTGCTGCACCATCTATTGTCCCGATGCAGCTTCTGCAATGGGAGAAGGCGCAAAGCGGGGGCATCAAGCGCCTGAACAGGGCTGCCAGTGTCAGGCAGGTGAGCGGCAATGGCGAGATCGACAATCCCTCAGGAAGCGGCCACCGGCGTCCAGATCACGTCGTCGATCCTGAGCGCGCCGGTGGCGAGCATCACCAGCCGGTCGAAGCCGAGCGCCGCGCCGCTCGCTTGCGGCGTGATGGCGAGGGCGGCGAGGAAATCCTCGTCGATCGGATAGCGTTCGCCATAGACACGCTGCTTTTCGTCCATTTCGGCGGCAAAGCGCCGGCGCTGCTCGGCCGGATCGATCAACTCGCCAAAGGCGTTGGCAAGCTCGACGCCGCAGCAATAAAGCTCAAAACGCTCGGCGGTGCGTGGATCGTCGGCGCTCGGCCTGGCCAATGCCGCCTCCGAGATCGGATATCCGAAAAGAATGGTGGCGCGCCCCTGCCCCAGCGCCGGTTCGATTTTTTCGACCATCACCCGGCTGAACAGGTCGGCCCAATTGTCGTCGGGCGCGGTCCGCAATCCGGCCTGGACCAGGGCGGCATGCAACCCCGCGCGGTCGGTGCTGCCATCGGCTGCCACAGTCGCCAGCAGATCGATGCCGGCATGGCGCATGAAGGCTTCGGCGACGCTCAACCGTTCCGGCTCGGCGAACGGGTCGGCCTCGCGGCCGCGGAAGCTAAAACGCTTTGCGCCCGCCCGTTCGGCCGCCAGCGCGACGAGCTCGGCGCAATCGCGCATCAGGCTCTCATAGGCCTCGCCGACGCGGTACCATTCGAGCATGGTGAACTCCGGATGGTGCAAGGGGCCGCGCTCACGGTTGCGCCACACAGCAGCGAGGCTGAAGATGCGCTCCTCGCCGGCGGCAAGCAGCTTCTTGCAGGCGAATTCCGGCGAAGTGTGGAGGTAGAGCGGCTGGCGCTGCCCGTCCGGCCCGATCGCCTCGGTGGCAAAGGCCGACAGATGCGCTTCATTGCCGGGCGAGATCTGCAGGGCCGATGTCTCCACCTCCACGAAGTCACGGCGGGCGAACCAGTCGCGCATGCCGGCGGCAATGGCGTTGCGCAGGATCAGCCGCGGCCGGCGGTCGGCATGGACATGCGGCGTCCACCATGGCGAAGCGGCGGTCATCGGCTTCAGGCGAATTGCACAGAGGGCTGGCGATTGCGGCCAAGATGCGCTAGGCCGCACCCAACGGCCTCTCCAGCCGATTTGCGCCAACAAATTTTATCAGGATGGAAACCCGTGAAGGTCATCGCCAGCTCCTTACGCAAAGGCAACGTCGTCGAAAAGGACGGCAAGCTTTATGTGATCCTCTTTGCCGAAAACATTCATCCTGGCAAGGGTACGCCGGTCACCCAGCTCGACATGCGGCGTATCTCCGACGGGGTTAAAGTTTCCGAGCGTTACCGCACCACCGAGCAGGTCGAGCGCGCCTATGTCGAGGAGCGCGAGCACACTTTCCTCTACCAGGACGGCGAAGGCTTTCATTTCATGAACCCGGAGAGCTACGACCAGGTGGCGGTGCCGGAGAGCGTGGTCGGCGACATGGCGCCCTACCTGGTGGAAGGCATGCCGGTGCAGATCTCGCAATACAACAGCATCGCCATCTCGCTGGTACTGCCGCAGCGCGCCACTTTCGAGGTGGTCGAGACCGAGCCGGTGACCAAGGGCCAGACGGCGTCCTCGTCCTACAAGCCGGCAACGCTGTCCAACGGCGTGCGTACCCTGGTGCCACCACACATCAGCGCCGGCACCCGCGTGGTGGTGATGACGGCGGATGGCGCGTATGTCGAGCGCGCGAAGGATTGAGGCGCGAAGCCTGAAACGCCTCGCCCTAGCGCGCCGAGGCGGCCGGTCATCGTCGACCGCTTTGTGCCAGGGGGCTTTCGAGCATTGGGACGCGGCACGCAGACCGCAGCGTCAACGCCCGGCCAGTTCTTTCCTATTGCACGACGCCAGCGGGCAATCTTTGAGCCTCGAGCAACGCCGACCGTCCCTTTCGCCAGGTGCCAGGTGGAATGCCGACGAACTTTTTGAAGGCGCGATTGAAGGCGGCTCCCGACTCGTAGCCGACCTCGGCACCCGCTTGCGCAATGCTCATTTCGGGCCGTTCGAGCAAACGTCCCGCCAGTTGCAGACGCCAGCGAGCAAGATAGTGCATCGGCGAGACCTCGACATAGTGGGTAAAGCGGCTCGCAAACGCCGTGCGCGAGAGCCCTACTTCGCGGGCGAGCCGGTCCAATGTCCATTCCTCCCTGGGGCGAGCGTGGATGAGCCGGAGCGCCTCGCCGACATGTGGATCCCGTAGGCCTGACAGCCAGCCGCGCGAATCGCCGGGGAGGGTCTCGAGATGGCGGCGGATGATCTCGACAAACATCAGCTCGCTCAGCTTGGCGAGGATCGTTTCACCGCCCGCCCGCCCACTGCCACCTTCGGCCAGCGCCAGCCGAAACAGGTCGATAACCCAGCTGCTTCCATCGGCGGGCTTGCGGGCACACAGGATGGCCGGCAATGCAGCGAGGAGAGGATTGAAGGGACGTGCATCGCAGCCAAGATACCCGCAAATGAACCGGGTCCGCTCGTCTCCCCCGCCACCATGGATCACCGCGAACGGCAGGCTCTCGTCAATCGGCCGATAATACATCGCCATATTGGGTTCGCCCCGCGCTCCGGGCGAAGAGCTCAAGACGTTCGGAACACCACCGGGGAAGACAACGACATCACCGGCGTTCACGAGCACCGGGGGCACCGAATCGTCTGCCAGCGCGGCCCAGCACGAGCCCGACATCACGGCATGAAAAGAAATGATGTGCTCTGCCTCCGGCATGATGGCGGCGGCAATGTCGGCCGTGCCCGGCGACTCGCCGACCCAGGGAGAGCTGGCGTCGACGTCGAAATAGATCGCACCGGTGAGGCGAACGGCTCGGAGCACATCGGAAAGGACATCCATGCACTACACCTCCGGAAACGATCGGCTACTCCCTTTGACAACGAGTTTTTCGGCCAGGCATCTCGAACTATCCGGCAATACAGCCGCCCGAGCAACTACCCATCCGGTCTAATCCTACTCTGAACGATCGGGCAACAGAAATGGACGATGTGACATTTGCGGGAACAGCGGACGGGATTAGCGTTTCATCGACCGGCCGACAGGTCCAATAACAGGGAGGAATGTCATGCACGATGAAGACATCACCAAATTCGCAGCAAGCCTGCGGGGCGAAGTCATCCGGACCGGCGACGCCCGCTATGATGAGGCCCGCAAGCTCTACAACGGCATGATCGACAAGCGGCCGCTGATCATCGCCCGCTGTGTGGACGTGGCCGACGTGATCACAGCGGTGAATTTCGGCCGCGACAACAATTTGCTGGTTGCGGTACGTGGCGGCGGCCATAACGGACCAGGATTGGGGAGTTGCGACGACGGTCTGGTGATCGACCTGTCGGCGATGAACGGCGTGCGTGTCGATCCGGATGCCCGTACGGCGCGGGTGGGTCCGGGCTGCACTCAGGGCGACCTCGACCACGCAACCCATGCCTTTGGCCTGGCCGTACCGGCGGGCATCATCTCGACCACCGGGGTCGCCGGACTGACGCTGAGCGGCGGCCATGGCTATCTGACGCGCAAATATGGCCTGACCATCGACAATCTGGTCGAGGCCGATGTCGTGCTTGCCGACGGAAGCTTCGTCACCGCCAGCAAGGAGCGGAACCCTAGCCTGTTCTGGGCGCTTCGCGGCGGCGGCGGCAATTTCGGCGTCGTCACCAGCTTTGTGTTCAAGCTCCACCAGGTCAGCATGGTCTTTGCGGGGCCGATCGCATGGGATCAGCGCCAGGCCCGCACCATCATGCAGCATTATCGCGAGTTCCTGCCGCGCGCGCCCGAGGAACTCGGGATCTTCCTCGGGCTCAAGACGATCCTGTCGAGCGCACCGTTCCCGGAAGAGTTTTGGGGAAAGCGGATGTGTCTCCTGATGTGTTGCTACAACGGCCCGGAGGAAAAGGGCAGAGAGGCGCTGGCTCCGCTACTCGGTGCGCTCCCCGCGCCCTGGTTCAATTGGATGGGAATGATGCCCTATCCCGCGGTGCAGAGCATGTTCGATGGGCTCTATCCGAAGGGGATGCAGTGGTATTGGCGGGGCGATTTCGTCAAGACTCTGTCCGACGAGGCGATCGACGCTCATCTCGAGCAGGCGGCGAAGACGCCGAGCGAGCTATCGCTCATGCATCTCTATCCGATCGACGGCGCTGTCCATCGCGTCGGCAAAGACGAGACACCGTGGAATTACCGTGATGCGACCTGGTCGATGGTCATCGCTGGGATCGATCCGGACCCACAGAAAGCGGGGCCGGTGACGCGCTGGACCAAGGCCTACTGGGAGGCCGTGCATCCGTTCGATCTGGGTGGCGCCTACCTGAACTTCATGATGGATGACGAGGGCGAGGGAAGGCTCAAGGCGGCTTATGGCGATAACTACGAGCGCCTGGCCTCGCTGAAGAAGAAATACGACCCGAACAACCTCTTCCGGGTGAACCAAAACATCCGGCCGGCCGCTTGACGGCCGCCCTCGTCTGGCCAGCAAGTGTTGTATCGTACCGGCCGGGCCCGCTAAGGCCCGGCCGGTACGATAGGTTGCCGGTCAGGACGCTCGGCGGCCTACAAGCGCGATACTCGGCCGGGCTCGGCGACCATGTTCCATGAGCCATGTCTGACATGCGTCGAAGCGGTCGGCCCGCACGCTCAGGTCACCCGTAGCGCTGCTTCAACAGGCAAGTCCGGGAGCAGGCAATGCGGTCAACGGGTTATGCCTCAGCGACTGCTTCTCGCCAGGCCGATCGCGCCGGCAGCCTACCGACAATTTCACGCTTCGATGCGGACGTCCGACGTCACCACGACACCCTTCAGTCCTCCTCGAGGACCGGTATCCCCTTAAGAACTAGATAAATTAGCAGTTTCTTAATTGCCTTTGGAACTTTGTAGCTTGCGTTCCATTTTCAACCGCATGCGAGAGTCTGTGGTCCAAGGCCCGGGAATAACGGTGAACAGGTCACCGCCGCGCTACTCGCTGGTCCTGCCCGTATACAATGAAGAACAGGTGCTGCCTCGGCTGATCGAGCGGATCAGTTCGCTTATCGGCCGGCTGGACGGCGAAACGGAGGCCATCTTCGTCGATGACGGAAGCCGCGATGGAAGCGTCGAATACCTTCAAAAAGTGGTCGCCGCCGAGCCGCGCTTTCGGCTGATCGAATTTTCCCGCAATTTCGGCCACCAGGTGGCGATTACCGCCGGCATGGACGCCGCTGCGGGCGATGCCGTCATCGTCATGGATGCGGACCTGCAGGATCCGCCGGAAGTCGTTCTCGATCTGGTGGCTAAGTGGAAGGAAGGTTTCGAGATCGTCTACGCCCGCCGGGTCAAGCGCGAGGGCGAATCCTGGTTCAAGCGCTTTACGGCAAGTCTTTTCTATCGCCTGCTGGAGAAAATGACGTCGGTCGATATTCCGCGCGACGTCGGCGACTTCCGCCTAGTCGGCCGCAAGGCGCTGGAAACCTTCAAGCGTATGCCCGAACATGACCGCTTCGTCAGGGGCATGTTCGGCTGGATGGGGTTCAAGCAGACGGCCGTGCCATTTGAGCGCCACGCACGAACCCTGGGCCAGACCAAATACCCGTTCTGGAAGATGATGCACCTTGCGGTTCACGGCATCGTCAGTTTCTCCGAGAAGCCGTTGCGCCTGGCGCTCTGGGGCGGGTTGGTCATTTCCGCGCTTGCGGGGGTCTTTGGCGCCTACGCCATCTTTGCCTGGTTTTTTGAAACCGGGATCATTGCCGGGTGGACATCCACGGTGGTGATCGTGTCGCTCCTGTGCGGGATCAACCTTTTCATGACCGGCGTGGTCGGACTCTACGTCGGCAGCATCCACGCCGAGGTGAAACGCCGCCCGCTTTATGTCATCGATCGGCTCACCGGCTTCGACGAGTCGATGCGTGCCGCCTCCGGTGAGCGCCGCCGATCGTTTCACAAACCCAGGAGTGGAGTCCCCGCCAATGGCCGAACTCTTCGACAGCTATAAATCCAACTATGGCGAGGCGGTCGAAGGGTCCATCCGGTTTTCCGGACTCAGCCACGACTTCTTCCTTGTCGCCAAGGCGGATCTGCTGCGGCGTCTGGTCTTCGAGCGAAAGCTTCGGCAGGGTGGGTCGGCTGTAAGGGCGCTGGATGTCGGCTGCGGCGTCGGTTCGCTCCACCCCTACCTCGACGGTGCTTTCGACAGCGTCGATGGTTGCGATGTCTCGCAAGAATCGATTTTGCACGCCAGCCAACACAATCCGCGTGTGGCCTACAGGACCTGCAGCACTCAGGGGCTGCCTTACGAGGACGGCACGTTCGATCTGGCTTTCGCTAGTTGCGTCGTCCATCACGTTCCGCCCTCCTCCTGGCTCGATTTCTTCCTGGAAATGCGGCGCGTCGTACGGCCGGGCGGCGTCGCCTGCATTATCGAGCACAATCCCTACAATCCACTGACGCGCCTTGCTGTGTTCCGGTGTCCGTTCGATCACGACGCGGTTCTGCTCAACGCCGCCAAAGCGAGGTCCGTTTTTCAGGAAACAGGCTTCCGGGACATCCGCTCCGAGCATTTCCTGCTGCTGCCATCGGCAAGGCCCTTGGCCAGAAGGGTCGAGCGGGTATTCGCGCCTTTGCCGCTTGGAGCGCAGTATGCGTGTAGTGCGCGTGTCTGAGCGCCGTTCAACCGGCGACGCCGGGCTGAGGGTGCTGGCGCGCTTCGGGTCGGTCGGCATCGCCGCAACGATCCTTTATGCAGTGATGGCCACCGCTTTGGTAAAATGGCAACGGTTCGGCCTCTCGCCGGTCGGTGCCTCGCTCGCGGCTTACACCGCAGCCGCCCTGTTTTCTTATCTCGCGCATAAGTTCGTGACTTTCGCGTCGAGCGGATCGCATCGATCGGAAGCTCCGCGTTTTTTCTTGCTGACGGCGACAGGCTTCGCCGTTGCCTACGCGGCGCCGGCGGTTTTGACGGCCAAACTCGGCCTGCCGCCGATCATCGCCATTCTGGTTACATGCTTGCTTGTTCCAGCGGTCAATCTTCTCATGCTCGACCGGTGGGTTTTTGCGCAGCGAAGACCCGGCCAGCAACGTGATCGCCCGCCCTAACCCGGCTCAACAGGATCGAGCCGGAACGACAACAATTTGATGGCGCGCTTGTAGATGTTGCTGGCGGCCGAACTTGGCGGAATGCCGTCGAGGTAGTCGAAGGCGACATCGAGTATCCTGGCCTCGGCGAGGGCCGCCGTTGGAATGACGAACGAGACCGTTCGCGGCTCTTTGCCGGACAGCGTCACCGCATGCACCCGAACGCCATTCACCGAAATAATAATCCGCTGCGTGACCTGCGGCGGGCGAATGGCGGCGGCCATTTGCAGCGTGGCCGTCACACTGTCGTGGAGCGGCGGTATCTTCAGCCGAAGCCGCGAGGTCTCGCCTAGGGAATGGGTGCCGTCGGCAACGGGTCCCGACCAGCCGCAGACCCTCATGCCGGCTGCCTTTTTGGCTCCGTCGGACCGGAACGACACCGTCTCGCCTAGGGTATAGCTGCCGACCGCATCGCGATTGAGGCAGGTCGTCGTCCGGTCAATGTAATAGGCGCGATAATCGGCGTTGACATTCGGATTGAGAGCAAGCGCAAGAATGACGATTTCCGTTCCCGCCAGAACCGCCGCCAGCGCGTAGCTGGCAAGCCTGGCCCCGCGCAGATACCGGCCCGAAATGTCAGACCAGGGCAAGATAGCCTCCGATCCATGCCACGGTCATGAAATAACAGGCGCCCAGGAAGAGAGCCAGAGCCGCAAGAAAAGTCAGCTTCGACGCCGACGACAGCATGGCCAGCAATATTGTCAGAGGTGCAAGCCCAACGACGTATCTGACCATCGAGGCCAGGTTCGTGATCAGCGGCAGGATGATGCAGCAGGCGCAGAACAACGCGGCGCCATATTGCCTGCGAACCGCCAGAACCGCCGATAGCGCCAGTCCGATGAGTGCGGCGAGCGCGCTCCATTGCGGCGCCGTGGGCAGCCATCCAGTTGTCGGAACGGCCGAAAACCCGTCCCATATAAAGGCGAGCGGATTGCCCGGCACCCGTCCAAACGCGCGCTGCACGTGCAGGAAGGCAAAGCCGTCGCCGATGGTCAGATAGAGAAACAGGATGTAGGCGAATAGGCCGGCTGGCGAGATGAAGATGGCGACGAGCAGATCCGGTCGGCCAAGCAGCCAACGCGGGAACGACAGCGTCGATCCGCCCTTTGCGCGGTAATCCGTGAACATCTGAATGACGGTCGCGAATACAACGAGCACCCCGACGAGCCTGGTTGCCGACAGGAGAGCCGATGACAGTCCCGCAGCCAGATAGCTGGAGCGTTTGAGCGCCAGAAAAACGCACGAAGTCAGGAGTACGAAAAGAGGTTCGGTCAGGAAAGTCGTGAAGTGATAGGAGAACGGGCCGCTGAGCAGGAAGGCGCAATACAGAACATAAGCGCGCATGTTCTTCTCGAGCAGTGGCCACGCCACCAGACAGGCGGCATAGCTGCACGCAATCGATGTGATCGACGCGACGAGTATCGTCGGAAAGCGGAAAACAGACCGGATTGCCGCCACCAGCATCGGATAGAGCGGGAAGAAGCCCCAGCGTCCGACATTGCTCTGGCCTGGAATGGGAAAGCGCTCATAGCCGTGTTCGGAAATGCCGACATACCACGCGCAATCCCAGCGGCAGAGCGCCTGGGCATAGGCCGCGAAGCCGGGTTCTGCCGAAACCGAAGCAAATGCGGCATAGCGAATGGCCAGCCCACTGACGACGAAAGCCAACGGCACCGCGACGACGGCTACCGCAACAAAGCGGCCACCGGCGTTCGGACGCGCGACAGCTTCGAGCGCCAAAATCTGCCTCCACCCGTTCAATGGCAGGCGCCACTCAAAGCTAGATGACGCGCGCCCCGGCGAATTCAAGGCGTGCACGCGGCTCAAATTGGGGATACTGCTATCCGGCGCTTCTGAGCCAGACCAGCATCTCGCCGGGGTCGCGGTTGTGCCAGGCGAAATGCGGCACGGCGGCGAATTTCACTTCCTCGCCCGCCGGCGGTTCGGTGCGGTAGAGCCCCTTTCCAGTTTTCGAAAGTCTCCTTTTGGCAATCGCCGAAAGCGTGACGCCGGCGCCCAGACGGTTCGCTGCTTGTGTGCCTCGATCTCAGCCGTTCGCGGCAGAGCGATGCGGTGCCGTGGCTGGAATTCGACGCGCAAAAGTCCGCCGCGTATTTTGTGCGATTCCGTCAAGCTGTTGTACACGACAGTTTTGAACCCTGATGCCGCGCCCGCGTACTCGGCCCTTGAGAATCCTCCAGCCTTCGGCAACATGGCGGCAAGGTTGAGAGCATGAGGATGAGCAAGGTCATTTCCGCCGCATCGCGGCGTCAGTCGGCGCCGCGCAAGCCGCCGATGGCGCTGACCGAGGCGCTGGTCGCCCGCACCTTGCGGGCGGTCGAGGACGCCGGGCCGACGCCGGGCATGGTCTACATGACCGATGCCGATTACGCGCGCATTCGCGACGAGGTGCTGGCCGGCGCGCCGGCCGGGCCGGTGAAGCTGTTCGCCTATGGTTCGCTGCTATGGAAGCCGGCCGGCGAGGTCAGGGGTGGCGAACGGGCCGTAGCGACGGGCTGGCACCGTTCGTTCTGTTTTACGGTGCAGCGCTTCAGGGGCACGGTGGAGCAGCCCGGCCTGATGATGGCGCTCGACCGCGGCGGCCAATGCCAGGGGATGGTGTTCGAGATCGCCGAGCCAGTGGCGGCCAATCTCGAAGCGCTGCTGCGCCGCGAGATGACCATCCTGCCGGCCGTCAACGTGCCGCGCTGGCTGCAGGTCAGGACGGGCGACGGCATGGGCCAAGCGCTTGGTTTCGTTGTCGATCCCGCCAATCCGCGCTATGCCGGCAAGCTCGAAAAGCGAGCGATAGCGGCGACCCTGGCCACGGCCGTCGGCCATTGGGGTTCGGGCGCCGAATATCTGTTCGAGACCATTCGCCATCTCGACGCCTGCGGCATCCGCGACCGCAATCTCTGGCAGCTGCAGGAACTTGTGGCCGAGGAGATCGGCCGGGCGCCGCCGTCGGGCTTTATTCGTCCCTGAGCCAGACCAGCATCTCGCCGGGATCGCGGTTGTCCCAGGCGAAGTACGGCACGGCGGTGACTTTCGCTTCCTCGACCGCCGGCGGTTCGGTGCGGTAGAGCCCCTCTTCCCAGTTTTCGAAAGCCTCCTTCTTGGCAATAGCCGAAAGTGTCACGACGCCGCCCAGAAGGTTCGGCTGCTTGTGTGTCTCGATGTCGGCCGTTCGCGGTAGAGCGATGCGGTGCAGCTGGCTGGAATTGTCGGTCTCTTCGATGCAATAGATCAGCGGTCCGCGCGCCAGTGCGACGCGGCCGATATCCTGCCGCACCTGCGGGTTGGCGTAGAGGCGGTCGACCGCCATTTCGAGATCGAGCTCGACGCGGTCGCCCTTGCGCCATTCGCGGCGGATCGCGGCATAGCCGTCGCTGGTGATAGCAGCCAGATCGACATCGGCGCCGTTGACCTTGAGCGTTGCCTTGCGGCACCAGGCCGGCAGCCGCAGATGCAAGGTGAACTCGGTCGGCGCTTCCGGTTCGACGGAGATCGAGACCGCGCCGTCCCAGGGATAATTGCTGGTCTGGGTGAGCTCTATCTGCGCCCCGGCGATATCGAAACGAGCCGTGCCGTTTCCATAGAGGTGGACGGCAAGTGCTGTGTCCGACAGGCCATAGAAATAGCTGCCGATCGAGGCGACCATGCGCCCGACATTGGGCGGGCAGCACGGGCAGCGGTGCCATTTCCAGCGGTGGTGGGCGCCGCGGCTTTCGAGCGGATTTTCGTAGAAGAACAGCGAGCCATCGAGCGACAGGCCCGAGATCGAGCCGTTGTAGAGCGCCCGCTCCATGATGTCGGCGTAGCGCGCATTTGGGCCCATGCCGAGCATGCGGCTTGCCCAGAACACCAGGCCGACCGAAGCACAGGTCTCGGCATAGGCGGTGTCGTTGGGCAGGTCGTAATCGGCAGTGAAACCCTCGTTGTGCGACGATGGCCCGAGACCGCCAGTCACGTAAAGGTTCTTGGTCATGAGATCGTCCCACAGCCGGTCGAGCGCCACCCGCAGCGTGTCGTCGCCATATTCGGTGGCGATGTCGGCCATGCCCGAATAGAGGTACATCGCCCGCACCGCATGGCCGACGACCTTGTCCTGCTCGCGAACGGGCTTGTGCGACTGGTTGTATTCGTAGGTCTTGAAGTGATAGGCCTTCGGGTCGGCGCCGCGGGCGCGCGCCTCCTCGTCGAAATAATGCGGCTGCTGGCCGCGCTGATCGATGAAGTATTTGGCAAGCTCCATGTATTTGCGCTCGCCCGTCACCCGCGCCAGCTTGACCAGCGCCAGCTCGATCTCCTCGTGGCCGCAATAGCCCTTCTTCTTGCCGGGCTCGGGACCGAACGTCTCGGCGATATGGTCGGCATAGCGGCACATGATGTCGAGCAGCTTGCGCTTGCCCGTGGCCTGGTAATAGGCGACGGCGCCCTCGATCAGATGGCCGGCGCAATAGAGCTCATGGCAGTCGCGCAGGTTGGTCCAGCGCAGGCCCGGCTGGATGCGCTGGTACCAGCTCGACAGATAGCCGTCGGGCTGCTGCAGCTTGCCGTACATGTCGATGACGGCGTCGATCTTCTTCTCCAGCTCCTCGTTGCGGCGGCGGTAGAGCGAATAGGCGGCGGTCTCGATGGTCTTGCCCCAATCCGAGTCCCAGAACATCTGGGTGGTCACCGTCGATCCGGTGAATTCGTTGCCGGCGGTGGCCGCCTCGTCCGGCGACGGTGAGTGGAACGGAATGACGATGCCGGGCGACGGCCGGTCGGGATCGATCTGCTCGAGCATGCGCGCCTCGACGCATCGGTCGTAGAGGATGCCGGCGGTCTTGCTGGCAACGGCATCGACACGGTCGCCCCAGAAGCCGCGCACGTCGACCTGCGGTACCGGCAGCGGGCGGAATGCGAGTTTCGGCTTGGCGCCCTGACTGGCGGATGGCGATGCGGTCATCAATTTACTCCGGTTCGGTTCGATTGGTCACTTGACGGCCCCTGCCATCAGGCCGCGGATGTAGAAGCGCTGCAGCAGCAGGAAGAGCACCAGGCACGGCACCATCATCACGGTGACGCCGGCCTGCACAGCGCCCCAGTCGATGGCGCCGAAGCGGCCGGACTGCAGTGCGGTCATCATGATCGGCAGCGTGAATTTCGACTGGTCGGTCATCAGCACCAGCGCGGCCAAAAACTCGTTCCAGGCGCCGAGGAAGGCAAACAGCGCGATGGTGACGATGCCCGGCCAGACCAGCGGCAGCATGACCCTCAACAGCATGGTGACGTTGTTGGCGCCGTCCATGCGCGCGGCTTCCTCGATCTCGCGCGGCACCGCGTCGAAGGCGTTGCGCATCATGAAGATCGAGAACGGCAGCTGCAGCGTGACGTAGACGCAGACCAGCCCGGTCAGCGTGTTGTGCAGGCCGATCTTGGTCAGCACCAGGAAGATCGGCGTCAGGATCGACTGGAACGGGATCATGATCGTCGACAGGATGACGACGAAGAGCAGGTTCTTCAGCGGAAAACGGAAGCGCGAGAAACCGTAGCCGGCGAGCACGCTGACGATCACCGACAGCACCACCGTCATGACAGAGACATAGATGCTGTTTTGCGCCGGCAGCCACAGGCCATCGCCGAAGGTGTTGAGCGTGGCGTAGTTCTCGAGCGAGAACCCAGTTGTCGGCCAGGGCGGCAGCGGTGGCTGGCGCGCCTCCTGCGCCGGCTTGAACGCCGAAAGAACGGTCCAGACGATCGGCGCCAGGAACAGTATGGACGCGGTGATGCCGGTGGCGTGCTCGGCAATCTGCGTGCCGATGCGGCTCTTGCGGCTGCGGGCTAGCGCCATCAGTCGACCCCTTCCGGATTGCGCAGCAGCCGCAGCTGGATGAGGCTGAGCGCCACCAGGATGACCAGCAGGACCATCGAAAGGGCGGCGCCATAGCCGAGCTTGAACGACACGAAGGACTGGTTGAAGATCCAGTAGACGGCGGTCAGCGTCTGGTTGCGCGGCCCGCCGCGCAGGATGATGTAGAACTGGTCGAAGGCCAGGATCGAGCCGGCAACCGACAGGATCAGCGCCAGCGCCAGCGTGCGGCGCATCAAGGGCAAGGTGATGGCGCGAAACCGCGCGAATGGCCCTGCCCCGTCGATCATCGCCGCTTCCTGCAGATCCGGCGGGATCGACTGCAGGCCGGTCATCAGGATGATCATGGTGAAGCCCGCCACCTTCCACACCACCATGGCGATGATCGACCAGAAGGCCGGCTGGAAGGTCGCCAGCAGATTGAATTTCTTTTCGGTCAGGCCAAGCTCGAAAGCGGCCGGGCTGAACAGGCCGGAATCGACATTGAGCAGCCACGACCACAAAAGGCTCGCCGAGGCGAAGCCGATGACCGCCGGCATGAAGAAGGACGTCCGGTAGAAGCCGGTCAGCTGCCGCGGCCTTTCGATGAACAGCGCCAGCGGAAAGGCGACGGCAAAGATCGCGATCGTCACCACCACCGTGTAATAGCCGGTGAACTTCAGCGCGTTCCAGAAGCGGGTGTCGCGCAGGATCGCCCAGTAATTGTCGAGCCCGACAAAGCTGTGCGCGCCCATCAGCGGCCAGTTGTGCAGCGACATCCAGGCGGTCATGCAAAGCGGCACGATGAAAAAGACGACGACAAGGGCAACGGCCGGCGCGACATAGAGCAGGCCGATCCACTGCCGGCGCCCGGCGCCGACCAATTTGCGGGGGCGCGTCGGGGTGGCGGTGGTTGCTGTGATGGTGGTCATGCGCGGTTCTTGCGGTTGAATGGTTGCAAATCTTCGGTCTCCCGCCCCAAGTCAATCGCGTCTGGTTTGCGCTGCCCCTCATCGCCCTGCCGGGCACTTCTCCCCGTATAGTGACGGGGAGAAGGGTGCCTTCGCAAAGGATTTCGCCAACATCCCGCGTTGCAGAAAGGGTGCCAGGGTCGCGGCCAGCCCCTTCTCCCCGTCACTATACGGGGAGAAGGTGCCGGCAGGCGGATGAGGGGCGGTGCCGACATTAACAATCGGTCCTTCCAAGGTGAGTTGCGGGCGGTCTTCCGATGCAATGTCCGGCCACCCGCCCAGGGAGACAGGCGGGCGGCCGGAGCGCCGGCGCTTTACTTCTGCGGCGCCGAATCGATGATCGATTGCATGGTCTCCTGCGCATTGGCGATGGCGCCGTCGACGTCTTCGCCGAAGAAGACCTCGTTCATCATCTGGTTCCACGGACCGTTGGCCGAGTTGATCAGATCGTTGAACACCACCGAATAGGGCGTGCGGCCCTTGGCCATGGCTTCGGCGGCGACCTTGTAGCGCGGGTCGAGGTCCTTCAGCGCCTCATTGGCGATGTCGCCGCGCACCGGCAGGCTGCCGTATTTCGCCAGGATCGTCTGGCCCTCGAGCGAATAGGCGAAGTCGAGGAACTCCTTCACCACCGCGACCTTGGTGGTGCCCTTGGTGACGACGAAATTATCGCCGCCGGCAAACGACGACCAGCTGCCATCCTTGCCGGGCAGGAAGGTGATGCCGTAGTCGATGTCGGGATATTGCGTGTTGAGCGCGCCGATGGCGAAGGCGCCGGACGGCGAGATGCCGATATTGCCGGTGGCGAAGGCGGCGAAGAAGTTGGAGCCGGTGTCGGTCTGCGCGCCTGAAGGCACCAGGTCCTTCTTGACCATCGAACGGTAGAGGTCGATGGCGCCGCGCATCTGCGGCGTGTCCAGCGTCGCTTTCGAGCCGTCCTCCGTCAGGATATCGCCGCCCGAGGCCCAGATCAGCGGCGTGAAGGTGAAGATGTTGCAGCCGCCGCAATTGCCGGAGAAGTAGAAGCCCTTGATGTCGCCGCCGAGCGCATTGACTTTTTCGGCATCGGCTTCGATTTCGGCCCAGTTTGTCGGGCCCTTTTCCGGGTCGAGGCCGGCCTGCTTGAACAGCTTCTTGTTCCAGATCAGCACCGAGCTATCGGCCGAGAACGGCAGCCCGTAGATGCGGCCCTTATAGGTGCCGGTCTTGACATGCGCCGGCGACAGGCTGGCGAAATAAGGCAGCGATTTCGCCCAGTCGGTGATGTCTTCCAGCTGGCCGGCGGCAGCGAAGGACGGCGTATAGATCAGGTCGAGCGACAGCGCATCGGGTGCCGTGCCGCCGGCGGCGGCCGCGCCGTATTTCGGGATGATCTCGGCATTGGGGATGATGTCGAGCTTGATCTGGTTCTGATGCCCCTTGTTGAAGGCGTCGACGATGCGCGGCATGAAGTTCGAGCCGTCGGCGCGAACCCAGATGTTGGCGGTGTCGGCGGCGGCCGAGCCGACCGTCGCCAGCGTGCCGAAAATGCTCGCGGCGATGGCGAGCCCGGTAATGGTGGTTCTCATGCTTCTCCTCCACATGGTTTTAATTTAGCGTCTTAATTTAGCCGCGCCCCCAAGCGGGTGACTATCGACACGGCCCGTTTCGTTCAGCCGTCCGGCGGACGGCCGCATGACTGACGCACCACCAGCCGGCACGGCAGTTTTCTAATGCCCGGCAAAGCGGGTTCGCCGCCGACGAGCGAAAGCAGGGCAAGGCCGGCCTCGCGGCCAAGTGCTGCGAGATTCATGTCGACCGAGGTCAGCGGCGGGCGGGTCGCCTCGGCGACGATCTGCCAATTGTCGAAACCGATGACGCCGACATCGTCCGGCACGCCGATGCCGCGCTCGCGCAAGGCGTCGATGACGCCGCGCGCAATCTGGTCGTTGCCGCAGAAGACGGCATCGGGTTTCTCGCCGCTCCCATCGGGACCCTGGCCGTCGAACAGCTTTTTGACCGCCTCGTGCCCCCAGGCTTCCGACCACGGGCCGAGCAGCGGCTCCATGACCGGCAGGCCGTTCTCGATAAGGACATCGGTGTATGCCTGCGCCCGCGCGTGCACCGTGGCAAAGCTCGTCGGCCCGCTGACATGGGCGATGCGCCGCCGCCCGAGCCGGCAAAAATGCTCGACCGCCAGCCGCGCCCCGCCGGCATCATCGGACACGAAAGCGATGGCGCCGGGATCGGGCTGGGTAAAGGCATAGATCGCAGGAATGCGGAGATTGGCGAGGTCGACCGGCAGATGGCGGTCGATGCGCTTGCCGGTGGCGATGATGCCGTCGACGCGCTTGTCGAGCATGGCATCGACATGCAGCTGGGCGAGCCGCGGGTCGTCCTCGACATTGCACAGGAACACCGAGACGCCGGCATCGACCAGCGCATCGGAAACGCCGGCCATCAGTGGCAGCGAAAAGCGGCCATAGGTGTCGTTGGTCAACAGCCCGACGGTAAAACTGCGCCTGCGCAAAAGGCTCTGCGCCAGGCTGTTCGGACGAAAGCCAAGCCGCTGCGCCGTCTCGCGAATGCGCGTCCGCGTCTCGGCGGTCATCCGCCCCTGCCCGTTCAGCGCTTTTGACGCGGTGGCAACGCTGACGCCGGCAAGCGCCGCCACCTCACGCAGGGTGACGGGCTGGTTGGCAGGCTGCGCATCGGACGCCAGGATATCGATCCTCCCATTTGAGAAAAGCTTTTCTCTTATGGCCCTGCGAGGCGCTGGGTGGTGAGGTCAGCGGAGGCCGGGCGAGTTGGGAAAAGGTTTTCTCAGAGGGAGATTAGGATGCGAATGCTGGGAAAGCAAGCGGGTATGGTGGGGTGGGTGACGCGAGCAAGCTGTTATCCCGCATGACCGTGTTGCGCCAAAGAGCGGTCATCACTGAACCACTCCTCAGACGTCGCGATCGGGCCGCAAGCAGACTGGCCGATTCTAGGCTGGAACACGCGAAACCCGGACATTCAGGCCATCACGTACATCGCGGCGGACGAATAGTCCGCTTGGGTGACGCCGGGCGGTCCATTTCCCTTAACTCGATAACTCGCTCAAGGGATGGGTCCGGCTCATGAAGTCTCATCTCAAGAGTTGGACCTGGCTACCTTGTTACAAATAGTCACCGTCAACTCCGATGTTACATCGCTCGCTGAGACAGCTGGTCATGTCACTTCAGGGCATGCCCTGAAGTGGTTCGCAATGGCGGCGCCCGCCCGCCCGGATACTTCAAAGTGAGAAGGAGATCCATGCGCATGACGAACGTTCAGTACAGGTCGCGAACGCGTACGAATGGGCCGCCAGTTTCAACGGCGCGGCGTACCTTTCTGGAGATCACGTCAGCGAAGGACAACTGACGGGATAGGGTTTCGTGAAGATCGAACCCATCCATGCAGATGATCGAAGTCGGCGCTGTGCCGAAAGCTGTGAGTCCATCGGGAGTGAAACCAGTATTACTGATGAACAAGCCTCGTGCCCATTTTGCCTTCCTGCCGACCTTGCCGGCAAACCGATCTAGATCGGCTACACCGGAATATTCATTCTGCCATTTGGCTTCGAGAAGATAGGTCTCACCTTCGAGTGCGAAACTGCCGTCGATCTGTTCTCCGGTATTTCGGAAGGAGCCGCGCGGGGCAAGGTCATAGACAGCAAACAGCTCGTGCAGAAATTTCTCAAAAGCGTAGCCACGTGGCTGCGGTGCAAGTTTGCTGACCTCGATCAGTTGCTGAGAGAGCGAAGTCAGCAGCGTCGTTGTTGCCTTGCCGGAGGTTTTTTCGACTGGCGGCGGATCGCGCCGGGGCAACATGTCGAGAAAAGATGCCTCGGTGAGTTCGGGTATGCTGAACGAAACACCGCGCAGCAGACTATTGAGTTGCTCGATCTCTTCTCGCTTTAACGGATCGCCTCGTCCTCTCCGCCATGTCATCGACTGGCGTACAATCGCATAGATGAGAGGGCAAAACCGGTTCCGCCGGTGCTCCAGTGTAACGCTGAGAAGCTGGACAAGGGATGGTAGCTTGCTTCCTTGCTGCCAGAAGTCTCCAACGCCGGCCTCGTTCGCGGCCAGTGGAAAGGCCGTGCGAGAGTTTCCGCTGCCGGGCAAGAACTCATAAAGGAGATCAGCAATTGCGCTGATTGCGGTCGCCTCTTTCATGCTGAGTGCCATCGGCTAGCCCCTCTCAGCATTTTTCGGCGCCTGGTCCGGATGACTGGCAGGTGTCTGGATTTCGACGTCGCAAACCACGCAACAGAAAAATCCGTTCGTGGTGGCGAGTTGGCTGGTTTGGGCATCTATGGATCCGTCGGCTTTCCTTGCCAGTGACCGACTGTGATCGTCCGACCGAAACCGCATGTATCGGCTAATGTTGGCTAGGCCGACAAACAATGGCCGAAACCCAAAACCATGCCCCTGTTCGGTGTAGTAACGGGATACTCCTTCGTCCAGGGCCAATTCGAGCGCGGTGCCCGCATCAACCAGATGGGCATATGTCGGGTTGCTGCGAAGGCTGTTCAGGACCCCCATTCCAGCATCCGCCACAACAAATTCGAAGCGGCCGGGAGAGGCGCTATAGACAACGTAGCCGGAATCGATACGCCCGCTATGGTCGATGACGTTTGCATAAAACTCGCCAATCGCCGCCGTTAGCTTACCGCCATAGTCGTCAGAAAAACCGGCCGATATCGCTGCCCGTTTGGCGCGTAGCACGAAGCCGGTCCATGCGAGCTCATCTCTCCGAAGTTTGTCGACCGAAATAAATCCCTGGTATCCTGATCTTGGCTCGAACCAAGCATCCGTTTCGCGCATGTTGCGCATAAGTTCGCAGTAGTTGTCCGCCGTTAGCCAAAGGGGTCCGCCATCTCGGTTTAAAATGTTTGGCTGCGTGTGCCGCAACTCTAAAAGCGGCCCGAGGCCATCGGCATTGGTCGTCGGCAGGTCAGCCTCCGTGATCGTGCCGCTCTGCACTCCGAGGCAAATGTCATCTACAAGATCGAAGGTCAGCGTCTCGATTTTCCACCTCACGCAGCTTTTGCAAAAGGCGCATCGCAGCCGTAGTAGGTGGCTCGCAAAAAGGCGATCTGCTCTTCAACATTATGGCTCAGAAGCTTATCGACAGTCTCATCGACAACGGTCGGCGCCGGGAGCCAGCGAAGCGCATTGTTGTCCAATCGTTCGGCGCGCTGGCGCTTCAAGGTTTTCATGAAAGCATTGGTCTCAATGTAGATGACGCGGCGGTAGAATTGCCGCAGGAACGGAATGACCTGAGGATCGCCGCGAACCACGATGTCCAGTTCCCTGCCGGAGGCCTTGGCTAGATCAGCAAGCCTATCCAAGTGAAACTGCGTTCTGAGCTTCTGACCTGAGCCGGTGATAAATTCGTAGGCGAGCGTCTCGATCTCGGAGCGCTCGGCAATGAACTTCGACCAGCGCTCAAAGTCCTGATAGGTCCGCCCGTTGGGATGTAGTGCGCAGGCCACCCCTTCACGCTGGAATTCTTCGAATGTAATGGCGATACGCTTTATCGCGTGAAGATCATCTGTTCGCGGATTGTCGAGCAGAAGACTGAAGTTCGGGGTCGTTACAAGCGCGATTCCAAGTTCCTTCATCGCCCTAATGATGGCGATGCGCTGCTCGCCAAGGGTCCACCAGGGCTCAATCCGATGATCGTGATTGACGCCGGTTAGAATAAGGTCAGCGGTGGAGTCTATGTTGTATGTCCGACACAAGGCTTCGCGCGTTTCGAAGTGAAGCTTCCCGAGTTTGAAATCGATGAGATCGGGCAAGCGCAAGGCGAACGCTTTGCCAGCGAGCGCAGTCATTCGACTGCTTCCATGGTAGATGAGCGGCACGATATCCGCGCTCAATTGGGCAGAACAAACGGCTGTGCGTGGAATGTCGTCAAATCCAAAGCCGCCAACCTCCCGCATCTGCTGCACAAAGAGCTGCGGCTTATGCCGACAGACGCGCGTGCAGTGAGCCGAGTCCCCGCAGCAGAGTTGCAAACAATCGAAAATTGAATCACGAACCGAGAGGCCGCCGCATTCAGAGAAGTGCGGGCATCCGGGGCAACCCAATGCCATGGTGTTCCGATAGGGATCGTCTGTTAGCGACCGGACGATCACCTCATGGCTTCGCGTATCTGGGCGATTAAGGTTCAACACAGAGATACTTCTGCTTTCTTCGAGAGCTTGTGTACTCGACCAACGACACCGTTCGCTGCGCCTCCCGATTTTTCAATTGCAGAAATTACGTCGCCAGAGGGACTATCAAATGAACCGACGACGCTATTGCCCCGGCGTAAACTCACCCGTCCGCCCTTAGTCTCTACGATAAGCACTTCACCGTTGGCGACATTTACCCCTGCGGTGATCGACGCAATCGCGCGGCGCGGCTGGTTCGTGGGATTGACCGTGAACAAGCCGGGCGTCGCAAGCTCTGCCCGCTTCGTATCGACGTGCTTGCGGATCGTTTTCTTTGTTCGGTTTAAAAATTCGACCCCCATCAGATTACCTCCTCAAATAACGGACGATAGTATTTCGAACGACCCTGAGCAAACTCACGAATCACGCCGCGAGCCGCAAGACTGGCAAGCCGATTGTTCCACGCCGTCGTGCTCTTGGTTTGCTCAGCTTCTCCAAATTTTTCCATGAGATGGTTGGCATCAACTCCATTATATTCGTTCACCAAGTCGAATGTCATCTGTTGCTTCGGATCAAGGCTGCCAATCAACTCCGCTCCCGAGACGCGTTCGTCGCGGTCCAGGCGGCAGCTCATAATCGCATCACCTTTAGTATTCGCGACAATCAGCAATTCATCCAAAATATCGTCATTTACATTCGCAACAACTGGGTAATACTTGGATGAAAGGGTTCGCATGTACGCTTTCAGAGCGAACACCGATTCTCGAAGATAGCTGGCGGTAGCCACATCGATATTTGTAAAGTCGAGGAATAGCGGCGTCGGCGCAGCCGGCTCGCGATCAATGGCCTTCACAAAGGCCGCAAAAGCAGCTTTGCCATTGATGGAGCCTGATAGCACGGGGCCGCTCCCAATGATTGCCATGTCCATTTTCATAGTCGTCACCTTCCTCACGTGTTTGACGTGAGATTAGGCCGCTGACCCATAATGTCAAGAATTTTCTGGACTATCGGTGAACTGCACTGGCGATGGAACGAGCCCGCCGTTCCGACAGCCCAGTTCGGCCCTGCCCACCATTATCGCTGCGGCAATAGGAGGATCATCGACAAATAAGCCGCCTGTCTCTTCCGAGGCAGGCGGCAAATCGTAATACGACCGTGCGGACGAAGACGGATGCGGTCCGGTGATGCACATCTTAATCCACTGAAATTACTTGCTGCCTGCTTGCGTACTCGCGCGTAATCGGGCTTACAAAAGACGGCTTGCGGATAGATTTTTCTGTGGGGGATCTTCACAGGTGAAAGCAAGACGGCTCTAGTGCTTCCCGGAGAACGCGACGAGAGCGATACGTTATGGTCCATTATGCTACATCGCATAGGAGTATCCGCAAGCCGCCCCTCCCATGACAGTTGTTTCACTTAAGCTAGAGCAGTACAAAAAAGCGGAAACTCTGACCGATGTGGCACGGATTCTGGACCTCAAGCCGGCGCACATCTCCTATGCGCTTTATAAGCTCTCCAAAGTCGCCAAGTACGACGAATTCACCGTGCCTAAAAAGTCGGGCGGTGAGCGGACGATTCGTGCGCCCCATAAGGTTTTAAAAGCCGTTCAAAAACGCCTCGCTAATGATTTGCTCCTGATCGAGCAGCAGCTTGAGGCCAGCAGGATCACGAAACGCAACTGCATTCTCGCCCATGGTTTCAAGAAAAAGCTTTCCATAATAACCAACGGAGAGAACCACCGCGGTCAGCGATACGTTTTTAATGTGGACCTCAGGGACTTCTTCCCTGCGATCAATTTTGGGCGGGTCTTCGGATTCTTCACCAAGCACAAGGACTTCGCACTCAAGCCCAAGGTAGCCGCTGTCCTGACGCAGATTGCGTCCTTCGACAACCAGCTGCCGCAAGGCAGCCCGTGCTCACCGGTCATTTCAAACCTAATCGCCGGCGTGATGGACATCCGCCTTAATGAATTGGCGAGACAGAATCACTGCACATACACGCGGTATGCCGACGACATTACGTTCTCGACCAGTGAGCGGCTGTTTCCTTCAGCTATTGGGCGGCGGGTAAATGGCAGCATCAACCTTTGGGAAGCTGGCCCGAAATTGGTGAAGGCCATATCCCGTGTCGGATTCGAATTAAACCCGATCAAAACGCGTATGCAGTATTACTATTCCAGGCAGGACGTGACAGGCGTCGTCGTCAATCAAAAGGTCAATATCGCATCAGATTATTACGCTACCGTCTGCGCCATGTGCCACTACCTGTTCATGGACGGTTCGTGCCACGTGAAGGTCGATGGCGTGAAACAGCCGTTCCCGATAGCGAAGCTTCGAGGCCGCCTGGCCTTTATCTACCAAGTCCGTGGCCGGGGGCCGAAGGTACGTCCAGTTCCTGACGACAAGGACGAGCAGGCGAAGGCGCCTCCACAGAAAATCTGGGCCAGTTTCAAGCTCTTTGAGCGCTTTCTGAATTATGTGGACTTATACGGCGCAGACCGACCTATTGTCCTCTGCGAAGGCGTGACGGACAACATTTACATCAAGTCAGCCGTTCAGGCCCTCGCCGCCAAGTACCCAACACTTACGAGCCCCGGTGGCGAGCTCAAATTCAAGCTGTTCAAATATACAAGGACCTCGGCTGCCGTTCAGCAGCTAGGGGGCGGATGCGGCGATCTTACCAAGCTCGCGAGAATGTTTTCGATACGCGGGAAAGGCTTTAAGAGCGGGGGTAAGCACCCGCTAATCATGGTCGTTGACTCGGATGATGGCTCGAAAGACCTGTTTAAGCACATCTTCCATGTCACGAAAAAGAAAGTGGATGGAACCGACAGTTGGCACCATCTGGAATCCAACCTTTATGTCATTCCAATCCCTAAGGTTGGCGGCGGCGATACACCCATCGAGAAACTTTTCGAACAGGGGCTCCTCGACCAGCCGTACGAGGGCAAGAAGTTCGAAATTAAGCTGAAGGACACCGATGGCGCTACACACATCTCCAAAAAGACGTTCGCAAGCAAGGTCGTTGCGGCCAACAAGGGCTCGATCAACTTCAGTGGATTCGAACCCGTGCTTAATTCAATCGCCGAAGTGATTGAAGACTATAAGAAGAAAGTCGGCCTACTGCCGCCCGCTGCAGCCGTGCCAGCTCCAGCCCCAGTTGCCGCGGTACCTTAATCTCCTTGCCAGCGGAAACCGCGCATCCATACATGCGGCCCAGGTGCACTTGGTTCTCCCAAATGAGGTCGACGCTCCTGTCTGATAATTCCTAAAAACGCCAAAGCGCCGCGCTAGTTTTCATGAGGCGGCTCACAGGAGGCCAGCGCAGCCCGCCCCCTTGTAGAAGGAGCCCGCCATGAGAAAACTCATCGTCACCGAATTCATCAGCGTCGATGGCATTGCCGAGGTCGAGAAGCTGCCGGGCGTTACCTGGAACGATGAAATGCAGAAATTCAAGGACGGCGAGCTTGCCGACAGCGGCGCCGTGCTTTTGGGGCGCACGACCTATGAGATCTTTGCCGGCTCGTGGCCCAAGGAAACCGGAGACTTCGCCGAGCGGCTCAACGCGCTGCCGAAA
Organism: Mesorhizobium sp. M1217; assembly: GCF_040318275.1. Classification (NCBI taxonomy): domain Bacteria; kingdom Pseudomonadati; phylum Pseudomonadota; class Alphaproteobacteria; order Hyphomicrobiales; family Phyllobacteriaceae; genus Mesorhizobium; species Mesorhizobium sp. M1217. The sequence goes on from NZ_JAMYMA010000030.1 coordinate 52,838, forward strand.
TATGTCGCGTCGACGAGCTTGACGGCGCTCGGATCGGGGCGTCTCCCGCGATTGATGCGATCGAGTTCGCAGCCACCAGGCGAAAGGTTCTGATCCGCCCTTTCTTGCTGCTGCGGTAGAAAGACTTCTTGATTCAGCCACAAGCCCAAATTGCTGGATTTGGCAGCACAGGAAGCGTAGGCTTGGTTTTTGGTTCAGCGATGGAACAGAGACTAGCCGCAATTCTGGCTTCCGATATGGCGGGCTACAGTCGGCTAATGGAGGCCGACGAATCCGGCACGCTCGCACGCCTTCGGACCCATCGCATAGAACTGGTCGATCCCGCCATCGCCAAGAACAAGGGCCGGATCATCAAGACCACCGGAGACGGCATGCTCGTTGAGTTCCAGAGCGTGACCGATGCCGTGAAATGCGCCGTGGAAATCCAACAGCGCATGAAACGGCGCAATTCGGATGTGCCGCAAGAACGGCGCATCGAATTCAGGATCGGCATAAATCTCGGCGACATCATTTTCGACGATGAGGACATTTTCGGCGACGGCGTCAATATTGCCTCGCGCATCGAGCAACTCGCCGACGTCGGCGGTATCTGCGTGACCGCCGCGGTGGCGACCCAAATTGCCGACCGTCTCGAAATTGCCATGGAGGACCTGGGCGAGAAGACGTTAAAGAACATCAGCCGCCCGGTTCGCCTCTATCGCGTTGGGTTTGACAGTCCTGTCCTGCCACAAGTCGAGGCAAAGCGATCCATCTCGAAACCTTCGATAGTGGTGCTGCCATTCAGCAACATGAGCGGCGACCCCGAGCAGGAATTTTTCGCGGACGGACTGACCGAGGACATCATCACCGAACTGTCCCGCCACCATGAGTTGTTCGTCATCTCGCGCAATTCCGCCTTCGTCTACAAGAACCGCGCCGTGAATGTGCGCGAGGTGGCCGAAAAACTCGACGTCCAATATTTGGTGGAGGGAAGCGTCCGCAAGATCGGCGACAGGGTGCGCGTGACGGTTCAGCTCATCGACACGGCGAATGACGCACATATTTGGGCAGACAAATATGACCGGAAGCTGGTCGACATATTCGCGATTCAGGATGAGGTGACCGCGGCGATCGCAGCCACGCTGCCCGGTCGTGTCGAGGCGGCTCAGCGGGACCAGCTCGCGCGCGCGAAACCTGCAAACATGGCCGCGTATGAATGTGTGCTTGCTGCCAAGGTGCTGCATCACCGAAGCACGATTGCGGATAATGAACGCGCGCAAACCTTGATAGAAAGGGCCGTCACCCTCGACCCCGATTATGCCCATGCCCATGCCTGGCGGGCCTGCATTCTTGGCCAGGCCTGGGTCCATAACTGGTGCGAAGACAGGGATGCCGTCTGGAACAACGTTATGGCAGCGCTGGACAGGGCGCTGGCGCTGGACAACAACGATGCCGATGTCCACCGCATCCTCGCGGCAGTGAACGTGAACAACAATGAGCTGACCACAGCGCGCTACCATCAAGAGCGGGCGCTGGCCCTCAATCCCAATTACGACCTCGTGGTGGTGCAGCAAGGCGAGTTATTGACATGGCTGGGGAGGCCGGAAGAGGGAATCGAATGGATCCGCAAGGCAATGCAGTTGAACCCGCACCACCCGGAGAGATTCTGGAGCCATCTGGGAAAGGCGCATTTCGCCGCGCGCCAGTATGGCGAGGCGATCGAAGCTTTCATGCATCTGTCAACCATGGACTCGGTTCAGCACGCTTTCGCCGCTGCCTGCTACGGCTGGCTCGGTGACGAAATCGCGGCTGCGGCGCATCTGGGCAAGATCAGAACGCTCGATGCCCAATTCGACCTCGATCCATTTATCGCCACCCTGCACTTTGCCCAGGAGTCTGACGTGCAGCACGTCCGCGAAGGACTGCTGAAAGCCGGTATTGCCAACTTGTAGGCAGCCCGTAACTACTAACCAGACCCGATAGGGGCCCGACGCGGACCTTGTGGCATGACCGAACGACGGGCAGGTCGGAGACGCTTTTCCCACGGTGTCCGTCTTTGGAAGCGAATGGGGAAAGCCCCTCCCCCTGACAACGCGCGGCGCTAGTTGACGGCGCAGTTCGCATAAGGCCCGCACGGCCGCCCCAACAGAAGGGAACCCGCCATGAGAAAACTCATCATCACCGAATTCATCAGCGTCGATGGCATTGCCGAGGTTGAAAAGCTGCCGAGCGTGGCCTGGAACGATGAAATGCAAAAATTCAAGGACGACGAGCTTGCCGACAGCGGCGCCATGCTTTTGGGGCGCACGACTTATCAGATCTTTGCCGGCTCGTGGCCCAAGGAGACCGGAGATTTCGCCGACCGGTTCAATGCGCTGCCGAAATATGTCGCGTCGACCAACTTGACGGCGCTCGACTGGCAGCCGGCCGAGTTGCTGCAGGGCGCCTTGCCGGACGCCGTCAGAGGGCTGAAGCAAGGCAGCGGCGGCAACATCTATGTGCATGGCAGCCTCAGCGTCGCGCAGGAATTGCTGCGCCACGGCCTTGTCGACCGCATCCGGCTGCTCAGCTACCCCGGTGCTGTCGGCCAGGGCAAGCTGCTGTTCCCGCCCGGCGCGCAATTGCCGCTCGAGCTGGTGTTTGCCAGGCAATTCAGCAACGGCGTGGTGGCGCTGGAGTATGCGGCGGGGAAGGCGTGATGAGCCAATCTCCCCCCTTGAGGGCCTGTTGCGTAATTCGCTGATTGTGATTCTCTGAGGTGGACGCTCTGAGGGAATCGCGATGGCAGTGAAGCAGACGGGCCAGTTGAGCTTGGCGGAGGCT
>NZ_JAMYMA010000031.1:0-51919 GCF_040318275.1 Mesorhizobium sp. M1217
CGGCCGGCAAGCAGTTGGTCCAGAAGTTCCTTCTCAATAGCCATGCGATGATTCTCTCCTTTCCATCATCATGGCCTCGCGCACAGAATTCCCGACAGTCCCCGGATGAGAAGCCGCAAGAGCTTTCCTACGCTCTCGCTGTGAGGCATTAATGATTCGACTGCCTCGCGAGAGGTAATTCCAACCCGTTGCGCGATTAGAAGGTGTGTCTCCAGTTCCTTGAGTGATCCCTGGGCGATCCTGAGAAACTGCTGGTAGGAAGCTCGGCTTTCTCGGCCGTAACCCTCGGCGATGTTGGCTGGCACAGACGTTGCTGCCCGACGCACCTGACCCGTCAGCCCGTAGAGCTCGTCCTTCGGCCAGGTCCTTGTGACTTGGGAGATTGCAACCGTTAGGTCCATGGCTTGCTGCCAGACGATCAGATCCCTGTACGATGCGATCTTGTCCGTCATCCTTGCCCTACTGCCCTACTGCCCTAACTGCCCTACTGCCATATTGCCCTACTCTCCTACTACACATTCAGCAGCAAATACTCCCGCTCCCATGGGCTGATCACTTCCATGAAGGTCTCGAATTCCGCCCGCTTGATCGCCGCATAAGTCGCTGCGAAGGATTTGCCGAGTAGGGCGCAGAGTTCCTCGTCGGCCTCGAACAGGTCGACGGCTTCGAGCAGGCCGCGCGGCAGGTCGATCTCATCCTCATTGGCGGTCGTCAGTACCGGCGGATCGGCCTTGATCTTATTGGTCATGCCGATCAGCCCGCAGGCGAGCGATGCGGCCAGCGCCAGATAGGGATTGGCGTCGGAGGAAGGAATGCGGTTTTCGACGCGCCGCGCTGCCGGGTCGGAGCGTGGCACGCGAAAGGCCGTGGTGCGGTTGTCGTAGCCCCATTTGTTGTTGACCGGCGCCGAGGCCGCCTGCGTCAGCCGCCGGTAGGAATTGACGTAGGGCGCAAACATCACCAGCGCGTTCGGCACATGTTTCTGCATGCCGCCGATGAAGTGGAAGAAGGCCTCGGTCTCCGAGCCGTCCTCCGCGGAAAAGACGTTCTTGCCGGTCTTCTTGTCGATGATCGACTGATGGATATGCATGGCCGAACCGGGCTGCCCCTGGATCGGCTTGGCCATGAACGTGGCATAGATCTCGTGCTTCAGCGCCGCCTCGCGGATGGTTCGCTTGAACATGAACACCTGGTCGGCGAGCTCGATCGGATCGCCGTGACGCAGATTGATTTCGAGTTGGCCGGCGCCCTCTTCGTGGATCAGCGTGTCGATCTCCAGGCCCTGGCTTTCGGAGAAATGATAGATGTCGTCGATCAGTTCGTCGAATTCGTTGACCCCGGCGATCGAATAGCCGGCGCCGCCGCCGATCGGCCGTCCGGAGCGCCCGACTGGCGGGGTCAGCGGGTAGTCCGGATCGGGGTTCTTGCGCACCAGGTAGAACTCGATCTCGGGCGCCACCACAGGTCTCAGCCCGCGTCTGTCATAGGCGGCAAGCACGCGCTTCAGAACGTTGCGCGGTGTGAACTCGACCGAGCGGCCGTCCTGGTGGACGAGGTCGCAGATGACCGCCGCCGTCGGGTCCTCCTCCCACGGCACCACCGTCAGCGTCGAGAGGTCAGGCATCAGCTTGAGGTCGCCATCGTCCTCCGGATAGTGGAAGCCGTTGCCGTCCTCCGGATAACCACCCGAGATCGTCGTCATGAACACCGCCGAAGGCAGGGCAAGCGAGGTGTTGGAGGTGAACTTCTTCGACGGCATCATTTTGCCGCGCGCAACCCCGGCCTGGTCGGGCGTGATGCATTCGATGTCTTCGATGCCGCGCCATTCCAGCCAGGCGCTGACTTCCTTCCAGTTCTTGACGCCACGTTGGTTTTTCACGAAGGCAGGCGTGCGGGCGCGTCCTCCGCGGCTCGACGGACGGACTTCCTTTTTTGCAGGCGGCATCAATCACCAGATTTGTTGCAGATTGTGGAGTATAGCCGTTGCCGGCGACCAAAGGGAAGGGGAGCCGGCTAGCGTGCGCCTCGATTACCGGGGGAACACAACGACTTCCGGATAAAAACATCCTGGTCTAGGGTCGGCGTCCCGCAACGCCGCAATTGAAGACGCCGAATGCAACACAGCCGCAAACTGACGACGATCGGCTTCGACGCCGACGACACGCTGTGGCAGAACGAACAGTTCTTCCGCATGACCGAGAAGCGCTTTGCCGCGCTGCTCGCCGACCACGCCGAGGAGGACTGGATTTCGGCAAGATTGCTGGAGGTCGAGAAGCGCAACCTCGCGGTCTACGGCTTCGGCATCAAGGGATTTACGCTGTCAATGATCGAGACGGCGATCGAGGTCACCGAAGGCCACGTGCCTGCCTCAACCATTGCCGAAATTCTCGCCGCGGGCCGCGAGATGCTCAGCCATCCGATCGAGCCGCTTCCCTATGCGCGCGAGACCGTGGAAAAGCTGGCCGGCGCCTACCGCCTGGTGCTGATCACCAAGGGCGACCTCTTCGACCAGGAACGCAAGCTCGCGCAATCCGGACTGGGCGAGCTGTTCCATGCGGTCGAAATCGTCAGCGACAAGAGCGCTGCCACCTATAGCCGGATCTTCAGCCGCTACGGCGATGGCCCGGAAAAGGGCATGATGGTCGGCAACTCGCTCAAATCGGACGTCGTGCCGGCAATCGAAGCCGGCAGTTGGGGCATCCACGTGCCGCATGAACTGACCTGGGTGCTGGAGCATGTCGAGCCGCCGGTCTCAGCACCGCGCTTTCGCCAGATAGCCAATCTCGGTGAACTGCCGGGCCTGATCGAGCGTATCGGCGAGATTGATTGATCAGGTCTGCAGTCGACGCGTCGCGATAGAGGTCAGTTGCGGCCGAGCCCGACCAGCCGGTCGATCACCGGCTGCAGCCGTTCGGTGGTGATCGGCTTGACGACCACCGCATCGATGACGCTCGACAGGCCCAGGGTCTCCGGAGTGCCGGTCTTGACTGAGAGCAGGATCACCAACGGAAGCGATTTGCCTGACGCCCTTCGCAGCGCATCGATGCCCGACAGCAAGGCGTCGCAGTCACCGTTCTCCGCTCCGCCGTCGAGAACGACAGTGCCGGGAATCAGCGCGTGCAAGGCCTTTGCCGCGGTTTCGGGAGTTTCCGAGATCGGTTTGAGGCCGGACCGCTCAACGATCTTTGAAACCACGACCCGGTTGATCGGTGATTTTCCGACCACCAGCACCCGCGAGAAATCTGGGAGCATCCGCGTCTCCACGCCCCGGCTAACGAACGCCGCCTGCTTTGCAGTCTCGATTTCGCGATTCGCTGGGCACATGGCGGGGCAGGCCGTTGTTCAGTGTTTCAATGCAGGGTTGAAACTTGAGAGGTAATTGGCGTGAGATCGCTGCTCATGTCAAGCTGAAATGGCATATCAGGAGAATATCGCAAGAAACATTAAAATTAAAATTAAGTGCTTTTCTTTGCCGCCGCTCGAAAGGAGAAGTCGTCATTACAACTGGGCAGGCTTCAGCGAAGTTTGGCTGTGCAGCGCGAACGCATCAACTCGCAGCCGTAGCCGGATTGAAGCAGGTTGGATGAAGGCGAGGCAAGTCTGTCGCGAGCTTGTCGCATCGCCTCGCTGGACTATCCTTCCTCGTTGGCTAAGCACGTCTCTTTGAGCGACGGGAGATGACAATGGAACTCGTGACTCATAAGAAATTTAAAAACGGCCGGTTGATGCCATGGGGAAAGGGTACGGTCGTTACCGGCGCAAAGGGGTTTGTCTACCTTTCCGGAAATACCGCGACGGCCGAGGACTACGATCCGATCGGCAAAAGCGGCGGCGGCGCCATTGGCGACGCGGCAGCACAGTGGCGCGCAGTTCTCACCAACATCAAATCAGATCTGGAGGAGCTTGGCAGCGCGCTCGAGCATCTCATCCGGCTGACCTTCTTTGTTAAGGGGCCATTTCCCGATGGCGGCGTTCTGAGCTCCCCCAATTTCCGCTTGGACGTCTTGGACGAATTCTTTGCGGTGCACTGCCCGAAGCACTGCAGCTACAACAACCCGCCGCCCTCGGAAGTTATTGGAGTTGCAGCGCTTGCTCAGTCTGATCTTGTCATTGAAATCGTTGCATTAGCAGCTCTGCCGGACTAGGCAGAGCCGCAGCCTGCGAGGTGCGATAGCATGCGTTCAAAAAGGCGCGGTGCGGTAGAATTCATTAGTCGTGGCTCCGCTGTGTGACGATGACCGGGATCAGCAGATCGCCCCAGTTGCCATCGCCGCCATGGTGACGTGCCGAGCGCACCAGTTCGACCGAGACGCCGGCCTCGACCGCCTTCATCACCGACTGATTGAGCCTGTGCAGATCGTTCGCCAACATGCGAATGGTCGCCTGCTGGTCGACATTCATGCTGGTGGCTTGCTCTTCGGCCCGTTCCTTGACGCGGCTTATCGATGCCATTGGTCTTCTCCTTGTGTTGTCATGCCCGTTTGGGCGTTCCCTCTGTTTGTCTGCTATTCGCTATTCCGCTGCCGGCCTGAATTGGGCGTGCTCGGTCGATCCATGCATGGCCGTGGTCGAAGACTGGCCACCGGTGATCGCCATCGAGACAGCGTCGAAATAGCCGGTGCCGACCTCGCGTTGGTGCTTGGTGGCGGTGTAGCCATTGGCTTCCGCGGCGAATTCCGCCTGCTGCAGTTCCGAATAGGCCGCCATCTGCCGCTCCTTGTAGCCGCGGGCGAGCTCGAACATGCCGAAGTTGAGCTGGTGGAAACCGGCCAGCGTAATGAACTGGAACTTGTAACCCATGGCGCCGAGTTCCTTCTGGAACTTCGCAATCGTCGCGTCGTCGAGATTCTTCTTCCAGTTGAAAGACGGCGAGCAATTATAGGCAAGCAGCTTGCCGGGATGGTGCTTGCGCACACCCTCGGCAAACGTCCTGGCCTGCGCCAGATCGGGCTTGGAAGTCTCGCACCAGATCAGGTCCGCATAGGGCGCGTAGGCGACGGCGCGGGCGATGCAGGGCTCGATGCCATTGCTGACACGATAGAAGCCCTCCGCGGTGCGGCCGGCGCCATAATCGACGAAGGGCTGGTCGCGTTCGTCGATGTCGGAGGTCAAGAGCTTTGCCGCTTCCGCATCGGTGCGGGCCACGACCAGCGTCGGCGTGCCCATGACGTCGGCGGCAAGCCGCGCCGCGTTGAGGTTGCGGATGTGTGCAGCGGTCGGGATCAGCACCTTGCCGCCGAGATGGCCGCATTTCTTCTCCGAGGCCAGCTGGTCCTCGTAATGGACGCCGGCCGCACCCGCCTCGATGAACGCCTTCATGATCTCGAAGGCGTTGAGCGGCCCGCCGAAGCCGGCTTCGGCATCGGCGACGATCGGCGCGAACCAGGTGTCGACCGACAGCCCCTTGCCTTCGGAAGTCTCGATCTGGTCGGCGCGCTGCAAGGTGCGGTTTATGCGCTTGACCAGTTCGGGCGCCGCATTTGCGGGATAAAGCGACTGGTCCGGGTACATGGCGGAAGCGGTGTTGGCATCGGCGGCGACCTGCCATCCCGACAGATAGATCGCTTTCAGCCCGGCCCGCACCTGCTGCATTGCCTGGTTGCCCGACATGGCACCGAGCGCGTTGACGAAATCCTCTTCATGGATGAGCTGCCACAGCCGGTTTGCCCCCATTTCGGCGAGGCTCTGCCGAATCTGCACCGAGCCGCGCAGCCGTCTCACGTCCTCTGGCGAATACGGCCGTTCGATGCCATCGAAGCGCCCTTGCGGCGCCGACGGGACAAGGTTGTAAAAATCGGTCATTGGTCACTCCAGGCTGGCTTTAATGCCGGTTTCGGAAACGCCGTACAGAAGGAATATGTGCGCCGTGTGCGTGACATCATTTACATGTCGGCACTAGGCAAGCGAGACAAACTCCGAAATTGGCCATGAAATAAGAGAAAACCTGTGTTGTGTTTGACTGATGAGAGCTGTAAATTTGTCATGATTGTAAACGCCGCCATGCCATCAGCGGATGTAAATTTTTGTCAAGGACAGTCGATTGGCCGACCATAAAATCTTTGCCGGGCCGCGCATTCGTCGCATCCGCAACGCCAAGGGCCTGACCCAGACGGCGATGGCCGAAGGGCTCGGCATCTCGCCGTCCTATCTCAATCTCATCGAGCGCAACCAACGGCCGTTGACGGTGCAACTGATCCTGAGACTGGCGTCCGTCTACAAGGTCGACCCACATGAATTGCAGGGCGAGGCGAGGGGTTCGGTCGCCGATTTGAAGGAAGTGTTTTCAGATCCGTTGCTGGCCGGCGAACTGCCAGGCGACCAGGAACTCATCGAGCTTGCCGAGGCGGCGCCCAACGCTTCCGCCGCTGTGATAAAGCTGTTTCGCGCCTATCGCGAGCAGGCCGCGCGGCTATCCGATCTCAACGAGCTGCTCGCGCGTGAGGGCAAAGCCACCGCACTCTCCGGCGCCCGGCTGCCGATCGACGAGGTGCATGAGATTTTCGAACGCCGGCCGAACCATTTTACCGCGCTCGAAGAGGAAGCCGAGGCATTCACGTCGGTGCTCGATCCCGGCGACGATCTGTTCAGTGCGTTGAAGGCTTGGCTGCGGCGTGAATTCGGCGTCGTCGTCAAGGTACTGCCGGTCGCCACCATGCCCAACTGGCGCCGTCGCTATGACCGTCACTCGCAGCGCCTGTTCCTGTCCGAGCGCCTGTCGCCATTCGATCAGTTGCGCGAGGTGGCGATGGAGGCCTGCCTGATCCGCATGAGCGTTGCTGTCGCTGCCGAAATCCAGGCGCTGAAGCTGACCACGGACGAAGCCCGCCGGCTCGCCCGTTTCGAACTCGGCCGCTATGCCGCGCACGCGCTGATGATGCCCTATCAGCCTTTTCACGCCGCTGCGGTCCGCGCCCGCTATGACATCGACATGTTGCGGTCGCGCTTCGGCGTTTCCTTCGAGCAAGCGGCGAACCGGCTGACCACGCTGCAGCGGCCGGGTGCGTCGGGCGTGCCATTCTTCATGCTCGAGGTCGACAGTGCCGGCAATCGCTTCCGCAAGGCGGGCAGCCACGGCTTTCCGCAAAGCCGCTTCGGCGGCGGCTGTCCGAAGCTGCCGGTCCATACCACCTTCGGCCAACCCGGCCAGATCCTGGTCGAGGCCGTGGAAATGCCAGATGGTGCGGCGTTCCTCTGCATCGCCCGCACGCTCGAAGGCCCGCAGGGCTCGTTTGCCGAGCGACCGCGCCGCACCGCGCTGCTGCTCGGCTGCGACATCGGTTTTCGCGATGAGATCGTCTATGGAGCAGCGTTGCCGGGGCCGGCCGCCATCGGCAAGGCCGGACAGAACGCCACTGTGTCCGCGACGCCGGTCGGCCCTGCCTGCCGGCTGTGTGAACGCATCGGCTGCCTCGCCCGCGCCGAGCCACCGCTGACACGCCCGCTCGGCCTCGACGAGATGGTGACGGGACTGTCGGCGTTCGATTTTCAGTGACGGCAAACAGAGTTGCCGGGGATCGTGCCGCGGGCGCATTCTTCTATCGGCTACCGCTGCCTATCAGAACGTCCATTTCAATCGTCAGCGGCTCTCCAGGGCTCGGCGAAGCTAGCCCGCGCCAGACCTCCTCGCGCACGATGTGCTTCATATCCGGAGGAAGCTGGACATACTCCTGACCGCTCAATGTTGCGCCCTTGGCGATGCCGCTGAAATAGTCGTCGAAGGACGAGAACTTGATGGGCCGCGTTTCGAGCTGGACGTCAATCTTTCGAAACCCGGCGCGATAGAGCAAATCATGCAAGCATGTGGCGTCGGGGACGGAGAAGAAGCGATTTAGCTTTTCAGCTTTCTCAGGGGCATGGCGGGCGATTACCGCACCTATTCTGGCGAACAACGAACGCTCTGGCGTCGTTGTCACGCTAACTGCAGTCCAGCCGTTGGGGCGCAGAACCCGGCGAAATTCCGAAAGCGCTCCAAGCTGGTCCGAGAAGAACATGAGCCCAAGCTGACAGGTCACTGTGTCGAACCGACGGTCCTCATAAGGAAGCGCGTGAGCGTCGAACGTAGCGAGGGTGATTGGCTGGTCTTTCAAATTGCGTTTGGCGGATTCGAGCATGGCCGGCGAGATGTCGCCGCCAATCACGGCGCCGGAAGGGCCTACAATGATGGCAGCGGCTTGCGCTGCCGCTCCGGTGCCCGTTGCGACGTCGAGCACGCGATGGCCAGGCGCAATCCGTGCTGCCTTCAGCAAGGACGGGATAAACGAGTTCGTCGCACGGGCGAACAACTCGTCATAGCCAATCGCCGCCGTTTTGTAGAATGGCTCATCCATGGGGGCGCCCTATACATTTGCACCGTACGTCGAGCATGGGGCGTCTGTCGATGATCGGGCATCTCTGTGCACCTGTCGGTGCGCCAAATGGAACACGATGCTGGATCACTCCCCATCCCCGTCTTTGCGTTACGCGATTAAGGCACGTTTCTGTCGTCCGCTGTGCATCGTGCCGCCTCGAAATCGCCGACAGTCCGACTCATGACCGACATATCATCACCGCAGATCGCTGTTTCGCCTCCGCGAAATGAGGAGCGTATCGGTTTCCTGCTGGTGTTCCTGTCGGCCCTGATGTGGAGCCTCGGCGGTACCATTGCCCGTTTCATCGATGCCGGCGACAGCTGGACGGTGGTGTTCTGGCGCTCGGTCTGGGCCGCCGCCTTCCTGCTCTGCTTCATGGTCTGGCGCGACGGCTGGCGTGGCACGCTGAAGCTGTTTCGCGGCATGGGCCTGGCCGGCCTTGCGGTGGCGTTTTGTTTCGCCACGGCGTCGACCTCTTTCGTCGTGGCGCTTGCATATACCACCGTCGCCAACATCCTGTTGATGCAGGCCGGTGTGCCGCTTCTGGCGGCGTTGTTTGCCTGGGCGCTGTTTCGCGAGCGGGTGGCCGTGGCGACCTGGCTGGCGATCGCCGCCGTCATTGCTGGCGTCGCCATCATGGTCTCGGAATCGCTCGATGGCGCCGTATCGCCGATCGGCGACGGGCTGGCGCTGCTCATTGCCGTCATGTTCTCGATCGCCACCGTCATCACGCGCCGCTTTGCCCATGTGCGTATGACCCCGGCGACCTGCCTCGGCACGATGCTGGCGGCCGCCTTTGCGGCCTCCCAGGCGTCGGCACTCGGCGTTTCCAGCCACGATATGGGCTTCCTCTTTGCCTTCGGCGTGGTCAATCTGGGGCTCGGCCTCGCCTTCTTCGCCACCGGCGCCCGGCTTGTTCCGGCGGCCGTCGCGGCGCTGCTCGGCACGTTCGAGCCGATCCTAGGCCCGATCTGGGTCTGGCTCATTCATTCCGAGGTGCCGTCGGCGCGTACCATCGTCGGCGGTGCGGTTGTCGTCACGGCACTCCTCGTCCATATCGGGCTCGAATTCAAGCGCCAGACGCGGCCGCAACGGGCGGGCGTCACCGGTGTGCCTTCGCCTAATTGATGCAGCGCGCGCGCCAAAGCGAGATGGACCATTGACAATGTCGCAGCCGCGCGGGCAGGCTGCGATCACGGCAACAACAAGACAGGCGTATCTTGCCAAGTCTCCATGCCGGCTGCATCGAGGCCGGACAACATCGTCGTCTCCCTGCGCGCGCCGTAGCGAAAGCTTCTGACGGCGCCGCAACACCACCAACGCCACGCCAAGTCTTCACTGTCGCCTCGTCGCCGAACCATAATGGCGCCGGCAATTCGCGCTTGTCGCCTGCCTGCAAGCTCAATACCCTGAAGCAAATGCCCAGCCGGGCGCACGCCGCGACGAGCTGGCGACGGAACACTCATCAAAGGAGAATAGCATGACCCGCAAAGCGCTCTGGCTTTCGGCGACTTCGGCGTTTCTGGCAGTTTTCACCTTGGGCGCGCATGCCGAGGACCGTGTCGTCAACGTCTTCAACTGGTCGGACTATATCGACAGTTCGATCATCGACGACTTCACCAAGGAAACCGGCATCAAGGTCGTCTACGACACCTATGATTCCAACGAAATTCTCGAAACCAAGCTGCTTGCCGGTGGTAGCGGCTACGATGTCGTGGTGCCGACGGCAAGCCCGTTCCTGGCCCGTCAAATCCAGGCCGGGGTATATCAGAAGCTGGACAAGTCGAAGCTGCCCAACCTTTCCAATATGTGGAACGTGGTGATGGAGCGAGTTGCGAAGTTCGACCCCGGCAACGAATACTCGGTTAACTACATGTGGGGGACCACAGGCATTGGCTACAACACCGAGAAAGTGAAGGAAGCCCTCGGCGTCGACAAGATCGACAGCTGGGATGCGGTCCTGAAGCCGGAGAATATCGCCAAGCTCGCCAATTGTGGCGTGTACTTCCTGGATTCGCCTACAGACATTTTTCCGACTGTGCTGAACTATCTTGGCCTCAAGCCTGACTCGACCTCTCCTGACGACCTTGCCAAGGCCACAGACCTCATGCTGAGCATCCGGCCTTCTATCCGCAAATTCCATTCGTCGGAATACATCAACGCGCTCGCCAATGGCGACATCTGCGTGGCTGTCGGATTTTCGGGGGATCTCTTCCAGGCCCGCGACCGTGCGGCGGAAGCGAAAAAGGGGGTCGACATCGCCTACACGATTCCAAAGGAAGGTGCGGAAATGTGGTTCGACGAAATGGCGATCCCGGCCGATGCACCGCATGTCGCCGAGGCACACGAATTTCTGAACTACATGATGAGACCAGAAGTTATTGCCAAATCCACCAACTTTGTCTTCTACGCCAATGGCAACAAGGCCTCTCAGCCGCTCGTCAGCAAGGAGATCCTTGATGACCCGGGCATTTATCCGGATGACTCGACGCTGGCCAAGCTGTTCACTGTCGGTCCATATGACCCCAAGACGCAACGTCTCGTCACCAGATCGTGGACCAAGGTCATCACGGGACAATAGTGATCTGACGCGACCCCGGTGGCTGACTGCCGGGGTCGTTTTTCAGGGGCAGAATCAGGCACGGAGTGGGACATGAAATCGCTTGGCAGCATCCGCAGGGATTTCGCGCCATGGAACGATCCGAATGCCAAGCCATACATCCAGTTCGACAACGTCACCAAGAAGTTCGGCGACTTCACTGCCGTCAACAATCTGTCGCTGACCATCTTCGAACGCGAATTCTTTGCCCTGCTCGGGGCCTCGGGCTGCGGGAAATCGACGCTGCTCAGGATGCTTGCCGGCTTCGAGGAACCGACCGCCGGCCGTATCCTGCTCGATGGCCAGGATCTGCGCGGCATCCCGCCATATCGGCGGCCGGTCAATATGATGTTCCAGTCCTACGCCTTGTTTCCGCACATGACGGTCGAGAACAACATCGCGTTCGGCCTCAAGCAGGAAGGCATGGCCAAGGCCGATATCGACAAGCGCGTCGCCGAGATGCTGAAGCTGGTCAAACTCGAGCAGTTCGCCAAACGCAAGCCGCACCAATTGTCGGGCGGCCAGCGCCAGCGTGTCGCACTGGCCCGCTCTGTGGCCAAGCGGCCGAAAGTCCTGCTGCTCGATGAGCCGCTTGGCGCGCTGGACAAGAAGCTGCGCGAGGAAACCCAGTTCGAGCTGATGGATCTGCAGCAGAGCCTTGGCCTCACCTTCGTCGTCGTCACCCATGACCAGGAAGAGGCGATGACGATGGCCGACCGCATCGCCATCATCGACAAGGGCGAGGTGATGCAGGTGGCGACGCCGGCCGAGGTCTACGAGGCGCCGGGTTCCCGCTTCGTCGCCGGCTTCGTCGGCAATGTGAATATGTTCGACGGCAAGATCGCGGCTGGCGAGGCCGGCAGCGCAAGCGTCGACGCCGGCAACGGCATCACCATCCGCACCGAAAATGCCGGCCGTGCCGCCGCCGGAACGTCCGTTACCTTTGCTATCAGGCCGGAGAAGATCAAGGTTTCCTCCACGAAACCGGCTGGTGCCGTCAATGCCATCGAGGGCGAGGTCTACGACATCGCCTATCTCGGTGACATGACCATCTATCACGTCAGGCTGGATGACGGTCAGGTGGTGCGGGCAAGTACCATGAACGCGGCACGCATCACCGAGGATCCGCTGACCTGGAACGACCGCGCCTGGGTTTCCTTCCGACCCGACGCCGGCGTCGTGCTGACACGGTAGGGACTGATCATGTCCGCTGTCACCGCCGCAACAAGCTCCTCGGCAAGCGCTGCCGGCAAATCCGCCTTGGCCAGGCTGGGAGCGGCTTTGGTTAGCCGTCTCGTCATCATCATCCCCTACCTCTGGCTGCTGTTCTTCTTTCTCGTCCCCTTCATCATCGTCTTTAAGATTTCGCTGTCGCAGACCGCGATAGCCATGCCGCCCTACACGCCGGTGCTCGATTTCCGCGACGGCGTTTCCGGGGTTGTCGCGTGGTTTGGCGCGCTCAATTTTGACAACTACATCTGGCTGACGCAGGACGCGCTCTACTTCAACGCCTATGTGACGAGCGTCATCGTCGCCGCCATCTCGACGGTCCTGACGTTGGTGATCGGTTATCCCATCGCCTATGGCATGGCACGCGCTCCGGCGACGATCCGCCCGACCTTGCTGATGCTGGTGATCCTGCCGTTCTGGACCTCGTTCCTGATCCGTGTCTACGCCTGGATCGGCATTCTCAAGCCCGAGGGCCTGCTCAACGAGCTGCTGCTCGCCACCGGCATCATCAGCCATCGGCTGATCATCCTCAACACCTACACGGCGATCTTCATTGGCATCGTCTACTCCTATCTGCCGTTCATGGTCCTGCCGCTCTATTCGGCATTGGAGAAGATGGACAATTCGCTGATCGAGGCCGCCAAGGATCTCGGCTGCCCGCCGACCAGCGCCTTCTGGAAGATCACGTTCCCGCTGTCGCTGCCCGGCGTCATCGCCGGCTGCCTGTTGGTGTTCATTCCCGCCGTCGGCGAGTTCGTCATCCCCGATCTGCTCGGCGGCTCACAGACACTGATGATCGGCAGGACGCTGTGGAGCGAATTCTTCGGCAACCGCGACTGGCCGGTGTCGTCTGCCGTTGCCGTCATCTTGCTGCTGCTGCTGATCGTGCCGATCATGCTCTTCCAGCGAGCCCAGGCGCGTGCCCGGGAGCAGGACCTATGAACGCTACCTGGAGCCGCTTCAACATCGTTTCGATCGTGCTCGGCTTTGCCTTTCTCTACCTGCCGATCGTCCTGCTCGTCGTGTTCTCTTTCAACGAGTCGAAGCTGGTCACCGTCTGGGGCGGCTTCTCGACGAAATGGTACGTGTCGCTGTTCCACAATCAGGGTCTGATGGACGCCACCTGGGTGACGGCGCGCGTCGGCGTCATCTCGGCCACCGTGGCGACCGTGCTCGGCACTCTGGCCGCGCTCACCCTGACGCGCTACACGCGCTTTCGCGGCCGGCTGCTGTTTTCCGGCATGGTATTTGCGCCGCTGGTCATGCCGGAAGTCATCACCGGCCTGTCGCTATTGCTGCTCTTCGTCGCTGTCGGCTTCGACCGCGGCTTTCTCACGGTGACGCTTGCCCACACCACGCTGACCATGTGCTTCGTCGCTGTGGTGGTCCAATCGCGCCTGATCACGTTCGATCGTTCGCTGGAAGAAGCCGCGATGGATCTCGGTGCGCCGCCGGTAAGGACCTTCTTCCAGATCACGCTGCCGGTCATCATGCCGGCGATCGTCTCTGGCTGGATGCTGGCCTTCACGCTCTCGCTCGACGACCTGGTTATTGCCAGCTTCACCTCGGGGCCCGGCGCCACGACGCTGCCGATGAAGATCTACAGCCAGGTCCGCCTTGGCGTGACGCCGGAAATCAACGCGGCGTGCACCATTCTGATCGCGGTCGTCGCAGTTGGCGTGATCATCGCTTCGCTCGCAAACAAACGCCGCGAGGTGCAGCGCCAGCGCGACGAGCAGGCGGCGCAGCGAGGTTGAGTTCCTGCTGCCTACTCGCCTGAAACACCGCGACTTATCGGCGAGATGAACGGCGTGCTCCAGGTGCCGCCGACGAAGAACGACGACTGCTTGGGCGCTTGGCCGTTCGTCTGCGTGGCAGCCTGGCTCGGCTGGACGATGCCGCCGGACAGCGCCAGCCCGCGTCCGGCATAGGATGCGATGCCGGAAAGCCAGATCTTGTATTGCGCGGAATTCACCTCGGCCTTGTCGATGCGCGCCACGCCGTTCGAAACGCTCGCCTTGAGCTCGGCCCCGTCGATCGGCAGCGTTCCGTCCGAGACGTCGTCAAGCGCGAAGAATCCACCCTGTTCGGTGTGCTTGAGGAACGCCGGCAGGTTAAGCCGGCTCAGCGCACCTGCGCCGAAGGTCGCGGACAGCGAGCCATTGGCGTTTTCGAAAATGGAGTCCCAGGTTCTGCCCGGCCCCTTGAGGATGACCGAAACGGTTCCGGTGCCGATCGGCACCAGCCGCGTCATCCCGGCCGCGGTGCCGAAAGCGCCGCCGTCGATGTCGGAAGCAAGCAGCCGGATCTCGACTTCCGTGCCGGCGGGCTTGCGGTCGAAACGGACGCTGCTTTGGACGTTGCCGCCAAAGGCGGATGCATCGGAGATGTCGAAGACGGCGAGGCCGTTCTTGACCTGGGCGGTGGCGGCGACGTCGGCAAGCTGGATTGCACCTGCCGTGGCATGCGCGGCGGACAGCCTGAGATCGAGATTGATCCGGTCGGCGAAGCTTGTGTCGATCTCGCCCGGACCGGCGGCGCCGGCGGATGGTACGGGGGTAAAGGCGGAGAGAAACGATCTGAGGTCGAGCGTATCGAAGGCAAGTGTCCCGGAGATCACCGGCAGTGCCTCGCCGTAGGTGAAGTCCAGCGCGCCCATTCCAGGGTTGTTGTCGAGGGTCAGGGCCGTATTTTCGAATTTGATGCGCCCGGCCGTCGCGGTGATCTTGCTTGAAACCGAGATCGAGCCGATTGCCGCACCGGGCGCGATGCCGGCCTGCGACCATTCGAGCACGCGTCGCAGCGAAGGTGCGGCAAATTTTGCCTGGCCGTCGAAATAGCCGTTCTCCGACATGCTGGCCAGCCCGTCGAAGGAAAAGCTGGCCGGCGCCGCCTTGAAGGAAAGCGTGACCGGTGCTGCGCCGCCGCCAAACAGCACAAGCGGGTTCGGCGATGCGGCGTCGACGGAAACGCTTTCGCCGCGCCATATCCCGGTTGCCGACAGCGTCGCATTGCTGTTCATCGCGGCCCAATTCGCCTGGCCGCTCAGGCTGCTCAATATCTCCTGGTCCTTGCCGCCGATGGCGGCGACCACGCGGCCGTCCCTGAACTCGACTGTGCCGAACGGATCTGCCGGCAGCTTGCCGAGATCCGGCTTGGCGGGATTTGTGTTGATCACCGCGCGGGCAGCATCGATCGAACGCGTAATGCGCCCGCCGCTCGGAATCGCAGGCAGGAAAAACCCGCTCGCGGTACGCTGAACCCTGATCGTCGGTCGCACCAGCCGCGCAGTCGAAAACACCACGTCGCCACGCAGCGCCGCCATAGCCGAGAGGTCGACCTCGACCCGCTCGGCCTCGATCACAGGCGGTGCATCCGTCTCTGTCCATTGCGACAGCGTCACGTCGCTCAGGATCGCCCGGAAATTCGGCCAGACCTCGATGCGCGGCGCGCCATCGATGGTGACCCTGAAACCGCTCCAGGCGCTCATTTCCCACGCGATGCGGTCACGCACGATACGGGTCGAGGCGATCAACGGCAAGGCTGCGACAACCAGCGCGATGACGATGACGGCTGCGCCGATCGCCCATATTCCGCGTCGGATCAAAGGTGATGGCATATCGCCCCGTATGCTTCCATTCCGACAAAATCGCCCGACGGGTGTAACCGACGGCTGACGCATTTCAAGTCTTTATGGCCCGGCGATGGCATTTGCGCACACCCTGACCGGCGCGGTCCAACAAAATCTTGCTCTGCTGCATCGCGATATGCATAAGCGATGCAGCCTGCGGAGGAACAATGATGGCTGACGACGCACCGCTCTGGATGCCGACGCAAGAGCAGATCGACGCAGCGCCGATGACCGCCTTTATGAACGCTGCGGCGAGCAGGGCCGGCAAGGCTTTCTCCTCCTATGCCGACCTGCATCGCTGGTCGATCGATGACCGCGAGATCTTCTGGAGCCTGGTCTGGGACTTTTGCGGCATCGTCGGCGACAAGGGCGAACGCGTGCTGGTCGATGGCGACAAGATGCCCGGCGCGACCTTCTTCCCTGACGCGAAGCTGAACTTCGCCGAGAATCTTCTGAAGAAAACCGGGCTTGGCGACGCAGTCGTCTTTCGCGGCGAGGACAAGGTCGAGCGGCGGCTGTCCTGGAACGAGCTGCATGCGCTGACCTCGCGCCTGCAACAGCTCTTCCTGTCGCTCAAGGTGAAGAAGGGCGACCGCATCGCCGCGATGATGCCGAACATGCCGGAGACCGTTGCGGCGATGCTGGCTGCCGCCTCGATCGGCGCCGTCTGGTCGTCCTGCTCCCCCGATTTCGGCGAGCAGGGTGTTCTCGACCGGTTCGGCCAGATCGAGCCTGTCGTCTTCATCGCGCCGGACGGCTACTGGTACAATGGCAAGGCGATCGAAGTCGCCGACAAGATCGCGGCTGTGGTGGCGAAGCTCGCCACCGTGCGCAAAGTCCTGATCGTCGATTATCTCGGCACGTCGACCGACGTCGCGGCAACCATCGGCAAGGCGGCTGCGCTGGAGGAGGCGCTGTCACCCTTTGCCGCCAGGCCTGTCAGTTACGAAAGGCTGCCGTTTTCGCATCCGCTCTACATCCTGTTTTCGTCAGGCACGACCGGCATCCCCAAATGCATCGTCCATTCAGCCGGCGGAACGCTGATCCAGCACGTCAAGGAAGAGCGGCTGCATGCCGGCCTGCTCGACGGCGATCGCTTCTTCTATTTCACCACCTGCGGCTGGATGATGTGGAACTGGCTGGTGTCGGGCCTGGCGTCGGGCGCCACCTTGCTGCTCTATGACGGCTCGCCTTTCTACCCGGACGGCAATGCGCTGTTCGACTTCGCCGATGCCGAGAAGATGACCTACTTCGGCACCTCGGCCAAATTCATCGATTCCGTGCGCAAGGCCGGCCTGAAGCCGATCCACACGCATGATCTTTCCAGTGTGCGCACCATCTCCTCGACCGGCTCGCCGCTGTCGCCGGAAGACTTCCGTTTCGTCTATGAAGGCATCAAGAAGGACGTGCATCTCGCCTCGATCTCCGGCGGCACCGATATCGTCTCCTGCTTCGTGCTCGGCGTGCCGATCGAACCGGTATGGCCCGGCGAGATCCAGGGACCCGGCCTCGGCCTTGCCGTCGACGTCTGGGACGATGATGGCCGTCCGCTTCGCCAGGAGAAGGGGGAGCTCGTCTGCACCAAGCCGTTTCCGGCAATGCCGATCGGCTTCTGGAACGACCCTGACGGCAAGAAATACGAGGCCGCCTATTTCGAGCGCTTCGACAATGTCTGGTGCCACGGCGATTTCGCCGAATGGACCGCCCATGGCGGGCTGATCATCCATGGCCGTTCCGACGCCACGCTCAATCCGGGCGGTGTCAGGATCGGCACGGCGGAAATCTACAATCAGGTCGAGCAGATGCCGGAAATCCTCGAAGCGCTATGCATCGGCCAGGATTTCGACAATGACGTGCGTGTCGTGCTGTTCGTGCGGCTGGCTGCCGGCGTCGAGCTCGATGCCGAGCTGGAAAAACGCATCCGTGCGAAAATCCGCACCGGGGCGAGCCCGCGCCATGTGCCGGCCAAGATCGTCGCCGTCAGCGATATTCCGCGCACCAAATCGGGCAAGATCACCGAGCTCGCGGTCCGCGACATGGTGCATGGCCGCGCCATCAAGAACAAGGAAGCGCTCGCCAATCCCGAAGCGCTCGAGCTGTTCCGCAATCTGCCGCAGCTTGCCGACTAAGCATGAAGCCCGGGCTGGAACCGGGTCATGGTTAACGAAATGTCTCCGCGGAATTTACCTAGATTTCATGAGTGGTACACATTGGTAAATTTTCCGGCGTGCCGGTAAGGATTTGTTAAGGCCCGGCATCGATAGTCGTGCGTAACTTGAGGGAGAAATCCCGTTCCTCTTAGCCCCCAGAGGATCTGATTCGCTCAAGCCCCCGTTGTGACAGCAATTCTATCATTCAAGGCGTCCCATTGGACGCCTTTTTTCTTTGCGCAGCCATAGACCTAACCGGCCAGCACGCGGGTCGAGGGGAAGGCGACTTCGACCAGGGTTCCCTCGCCGGGCGTCGAGTTGATGGTGAACCGGGCACGGTTCGCTTCGACCATCGCCTTCGTCAGCGGCAGCCCGAGACCGGTGCCGTCGCCGCGGCCGCGCTTCAGCGCGTTGATCTGCTTGAACGGCTTCAGCGCCTGCTCGATCTCGGACTGGCTCATGCCGATGCCGGTATCGCGCACGCGCATGACGACGTCGCCGGAGAGCTCATAGGCGGTCGACACGATCACCTGGCCGCCGGCCTGCGTGTAGCGGACGGCGTTCGACAAGATGTTGAGCGCGATCTGCCGCACGCTGCGCAGATCGGCCACCACTTCCGGCAGTCGCGAGGCGAAGCTGGAGCGGATGATGACGCGTTCCCGGTTGGCTTGCGGCTGCATCATCGCCACGGTCTCGGCCAGCGTGTCGTTGAGCGACACCGCCTCATAAGCCATCTCCTGCTGACCGGCCTCGATTTTCGAAATGTCGAGCAGGTCGTTGACCAGATCGAGCACGTGGTTGCCCGAACGGTTGATGTCGCGCAGATAGTCGCGATAGCGGTCATTGGCCACCGGCCCGAATTTCTCGTCCACCATCAGCTCGGAAAAGCCGATGATGGCGTTGAGCGGCGTGCGGATCTCGTGGCTGATGCGGGCCAGGAAATCCGTCTTCTGCGACGAGGCGCGTTCGGCGACCGCGCGCGCCTGGGTCAGGTCCTCTTCGGCGCGCTTCCACTGGGTAATGTCGCGCACCACCGCGCAGAAGCCGCTGTCGTTGGGCAGTCTGCCGATGGTCATGAACAGTGGGATGAAGCGCCCCTGCGCCTCGCGTCCGATCACCTCGCGGCCATCGTTCATCACGCTTGCAACGCCGGGCTCCGACAGCCCCTCGAGATAGTCACGCGCCGCGCGCTGGCTTTCGATCGCAAACAGCGAGATGAACGGTTTGCCGGTCACCTCGTCGCTGTCGAAGCCGAACAGCGCTTCCGCCGGACGGCTAATTGAACGGATCGTTCCGTTACGGCCGATCAGCACGACGCCGTCGGTGGCGGTATCGATGATGGTGCGCATTTCGGCGATGCGCGCCTTGAGCTCGGAAACATCCGGCCGCGTTTGATCGTCGGCGGCGCCATGTGGAATGGCTGCTGCTTCGTCGTCGCCGGAACGGCGTACGACCAGCATCAGCGCCTTGCCGCTCCCCCAGGGGACGGAGCGTAAAATCGCGTCGATCGGAAATTCCTGACCGTCGCGCGTCTTCAGCCGTAGAGCGCGGTCGCTACCGTCCGAACTGCCGTCGTCGGCATAAGGATCGGCAAACAGCGCGCCGAGCCCGCCGGCCTCGTCCAAGGCATTGAGCGTCGCATAGCCGGTCAGGCCGAGGAATTCGTCGTTCGCGTAGTGCAGCTGGTCGCCGGAATGGATAAGCACCGGCACTGGCAGCTTGCCGAGGATCGAGGTATCCGGCCCCTTGTTGTCCTCTCCGGCAAACGCCGACGGCACGAAGCCGTCGCGTTTGAGCGGTGGTGCCAGCGGCCGCCCGATGGGCGGCACCTGGCCGGCAACGTCGGCTGCGGCTGTGCTGTCCTCGGACCAATCCTCGCTGTCCTCGGCGTCACGGAAATCTTCGGCCGTCATGCTGTCGTCGTCGCCATCCTGCGGCGCTTCGGCGACGATCGTTCGACGGTTCGTGCTGGGCTCAACGCCTTCCTGCGCTTCATCGCTGGGTTCGCGGTCGGCATAGTCGAGCAGCGATCCGGAAACAGGGCGTGTGACGGGTTCGCCGGCTTGCGCCTCTGCTGCCGTCTCGTCGGGTTGCTCGCCGTCGAGCCGGGCAAGATCGTTCTGGTCCTCGGCATCGGCCTCGGGCGGTTCGGCCGCCTCGCTTTCCGGACTTGGCGCCGGCATTTCACCCTTGTCCGTCGGACCGGCTTTTTTCAGCTTTGGTTCGTCGGCCTTGCCGGCTGCCTCAACTTTGGTCGCGGTCTCCGCAGCCGGCTTTGGCTTCTCGGCGCTGGGCTGTTCGTCTACCGGCTTTTCGGCCGGGGTGCTGTCCTTCTTGAGACGCTCGCCAATCTCGCGAAACGCGCTGCGTTCCAGCGTCGACAGGCCCTTGTCGTTGGCCGGCTGCCGGTGCTCGGCCAGCCGGATCACCTTGTCGGCAAAGCGCCGCTCGGGCTTTGGCACGATGGTCAACGCCGGCACTTCGCCCCGGAACGGATCGGCGGCTTTCGGTGTCTCGGGGGCAGGTTCAACGGCTTCGGGCCCGACCGCGGCAGGCTTCTCCTCGGCGACAAGGGCCATGCCGGCCGCGTCGGGATCGATCACCGCATCGCTGCTGCGGGCGACGCCGAAACCGCGAAAACCTTCGAAAACGCGGCTGCGGCTGTAAACCGGGAGCGCCGCCAGATCGACGGGTATCTTCAGATCGGTGCCGGCGACCGGCCACAGCACGGAGCGGCCGGACCAGGTGTCGCGCCGTTCGAGCAGGCCGGCGATCTCGCCTGAAGG
The DNA here is from genome assembly GCF_040318275.1 of Mesorhizobium sp. M1217. Classification (NCBI taxonomy): domain Bacteria; kingdom Pseudomonadati; phylum Pseudomonadota; class Alphaproteobacteria; order Hyphomicrobiales; family Phyllobacteriaceae; genus Mesorhizobium; species Mesorhizobium sp. M1217. Next base: position 20,745 of record NZ_JAMYMA010000031.1, read on the forward strand.
ATCGAGGCCGTAGGCGGCTGAAACGTCCTCGAAGCGGCGGCCGATCACGTCGGCTGCGGGCTTGCCGACGAGTTCGGCAAATTCCGGCGACAGGGCACTGAACCGGCCCTCTGCGTCGGTACGCCAGACGAAACGCATGGGCGCGGCCGTACGATCAATCGCGGGGCCGCGGCCTTGGGCCCGGGAAGCGGCTTTGATCGCTTGTGTGGCGCTTTCCTGCGGGGCGTCCAGACCGGCCGGCGAAGCGGCGGGGCTGGCTGGTGTCTCGGCTTCGCCGAACACACCTGCCCCGGGCGGGACCTGCGTGTCGTCGCCCGCATTGAAGTACCAATGGTCATGCTGCGTCGGCGTTTCGCCAGCCGTGTGCTGATTGTCGGCCCCCGAAACCTGCTTGGCTGTGTCGGCAGGCTCGTGCTCCGCCGATGCGGAGCTGCCTTCGATCGCCGCAAGGTCGATCTCCGCCGCGCCGGTGGTGGTGATTGGCGGCTCGGCGATTGGCTGCTCGTTGTCCTGGTCCGTTGGTTGGGGAAGACCGCTCGGCGCCGCTGCTGCCTCGCTGCCGGGTTCCGCGCCGGCGCGCTCGCCAACAGGGGCCTCGCCGTCAAGCCGGTCCTCGTCGATCACCACCAGCAGGTGCCGCTCGTCCGTCAGACGGGCAAGGCCCGCCGGATAGGAGCTGGATCCGCCCGGAACCAGGCGCTTGACGATGCGGTCGCTCTCATTCGCCACGTCGGCGACCAGCGCGGCCAGCGTCTCAGGCTGGATGCCGAGCGACGAAAAGCCGTCCGACGCGGCGTCGATATTGCCCTTGGCGTCGACAAAGGCGATGTAGTGGCCGTCTTCGGTAAAGCCACTGATGGCGCGATCGGCGATCTCGGCCGCACTGCGCGAGCCGGTCTGCGCCGCCGGCAGCGCCAGCATGACTGCTTCCTCGCCATCGGGCATGGTCACCGCGCTAGCCAGGAAACCGACCGCGCGGCTGGTCAGCCCGGTCGCCAGCCGGACCGTGATGGCACGGTCGCGGCCGATCTGCGGAAAACCGCTGGTTGCCATGATCTGGCGCCTGGCGATCAGCGGCAATCCTGCCGAAGCGCCGATGATGGCTCCGATGTCCGGATAGCCGAATACCGCTGCGCCGGGACCGTTGGCCCATATCACCTGCTCGAGATCCGCCGACAGAATGGCGATCGCGTCGCCGGCGGCGAAGCGCAGGCGGACCGCGTCGAGCACGGCAACATCGAGGAAGGAGTAGTTTTCAGCCGGCATGCGCTTGGCGACCCTCACAGAGCGGGCAATTTGCGGTTAACGCTTTGTTAATAAAAGCCGACGGCGCGAAGGTCCACAAGTCATAGCGTGCAACCAGCGGAATCTCTAGGCGCGTGGTTAACGTCGCGAAACAAATAATCAATGGTGCGATGCAACAAACATGTTGCAATGCACAAAATTTGCCTTTATATTGCCACGATAGATGAACGAGACGGCTTTCTGTCAAAGCCGCTGCCGCTGAAAAGGATGGAAAATGTCCAGGACCAAGACCGCCGACACGATCGAAAACGTTGAATTCCCAAGCTTCGACGCTTCCAAGGCCACCGATCAGATCCGCGCCTTCGCCGAAAAGGGCGTCGAGCAGTCGAAAGAGGCCTATGCCAAGCTGAAGACCGGCGCCGAGGAGACCCAGAAGGCTCTGGAGTCGACCTACGAGACCGCCAAGACCGTTTCCAGCGACCTGTCGCTCAAGACCATCGCCGCCCTGCGCGCCAATGCCGAGGCCGGCTTCTCGCATTTCGAAGCCCTGATTGGCGCCAAGTCGCTGTCGGAAGTCGTCGAGCTGCAGACTGCGTTCCTGCGCAAGCGCGTCGAAATGACCGTTGAGCAGGCCAAGGACTTCCAGGCGGTTGCTGCCAAGGCGGCTGAGGACGTATCCAAGCCGATCAAGAGCGCCTTCGAGAAGGCCGTGAAAGAAATTAAGATCGCCTAATATTTGCACACAGTTTGACGATGCATCAAAAGGTCGCATTTCGTCAGACAAATAGATGTGCGATATAGTGGTTTAAGCGAATACCCGGCGGGTGGAACCTCCTCCCTCTGCTCACCGGGATAACCAGCCAGCACCTCCTCCCGCTGGCTCGTAACAGGAAAAGGCCGGCACCTCCTCCCGCCGGCCTTTTCTTTGTCCGGCGAAAAATGACGCGATGCCGGAGCGATCTTTTGCTTTGCCAAAAGCCTTGAATTAAACTCCGATAGCCCGTATGGACGCATCGCCGAACGACAGAGCGGGTCCCGGAGAATGAACGTTCCGTCTGGATCTCGCTCGGGCAAGCGTGCCGTTGTAGCTCAGATGGTTAGAGCGCCGGATTGTGGATCCGGAGGTCGCTGGTTCGATCCCAGCCAACGGTACCATTCAGCTTTCAGCCAGGTTTCTGACCAATAGCGCCAAGCGATCTCTACGACCCTGGCGCGGTCACCTGCGATCCCGCCTGACGCGCACCGCGCAGGTGATCCACAAGGGCTCTCAGCTTCGGCGCGATATTCCGTCGGCTGGGAAAATAAAGATAGAAGCCCGCAAACGGCGGAAAATAGTCGTCGAGGATTGGCACAAGCTCGCCGCGGTCGATCCAGGGGCGGAATGTGTCCGCCATGCCGAACGTGATTCCGGCGCCTGCGACGGCCAGCCGGATCATCAGCCACATGTCGTTAGTGGTGATCTCGGGCGCAACCGCCACGTCGAACTCGCGCCCGTCCTCGCCAAACTCCCACCGATAGGGCGAAACTCCCGGCGCCGGCCGCCAGCCGATACAACGATGAGCCACAAGCTCGCGCGGATGGGCGGGTGCTCCGAACTTTTCGAGATAGCGCGGGGCGCAGACGGCCATCTGTCGCTGATCGCCCGATACCGGCACGGCAATCATGTCCTGCTCGATCACTTCGCCGAGCCTCACGCCCGCATCATAACCTTCGGCAACGATGTCGAATTCCTCGTCGGTGACCACGATATCCAGATGCACCTCGGGAAATCTTTCTGCAAAGGACGCCAGCAACGGCCCTGACAGAAACGTCTCCGCGATCGACGAAACCGCGATCCGCAGCCGGCCGCGTGGGCGGTCCAGAAACTCCGTGGTGGCTTCGATTGCCGCGTTCACGTCGGCGATCGCCGGTGCGACGCTCGCCAGCAGGCGCTCGCCCGCCTCGGTCAGATTTACGCTACGTGTCGTGCGCTGCAGCAATGCGATGCCAAGGCGCTGTTCAAGCCTGAGGACGCTCTGGCTGACCGCCGAGCGCGTCACGCCCAGCCGGTCTGCCGCAGCGCGGAAATTGCGTTCCTCGGCCACTGTGACGAAGACGGCAATTGCATTGAGATCGATGTCCATTGGTTAGCTAAACTTACCATCGAGGTTACCAGCGGGCGGGTTATCGCGACAATGCCATGGCTCTATCTCTGTCGCAATGGCAAGAAAGGCTTGATCCTCCCGATCAAGCCGATGCCGGATGACCAAGGAGATAACCCATGACATCACTGCCTTCCTCCTGGAACCTGGATGGAAAAGTCGCCCTCGTGACGGGCGCGGCACGCGGCATCGGCCGCTGCACGGCGGAGCTGCTGCGTGCCAGGGGTGCCGGGATCGTGGCAAGCGATCTCAGCGACACCGTACGTGAATTGGAAGCCGAGGATGTGGCAACCCTGGTCGGTGATGTCGCTGACGAGGCTCTGGCCAGACGCTCGGTCGAACTCGCGGCGAAGCGCTTCGGACGACTGGACATCGTCGTGAACAATGCCGGTCGCACGCTCAACAAACGTCTGACGGAGACCTCGGTCGACGACTATGACCGCATCCTGCAGATCAATGCGCGCGGCAGCTTCGTCACCGCCCGTGCCGCAGTGGAGTTGATGGCCGCCGGCGGTGGTGGCGCGATCGTCAACGTCTCATCGATCTCGGCGGTTGCGGCCTTCGAGACGCAGGCGGCCTATGCATCCTCCAAAGCCGCTGTCGCACAGCTGACCAAGGTGATCGCGATCGAATACGGGCGCATGGGCATTCGCTGCAACGCCGTTGCCCCTGGCGTGATCGAAACCGACATCATGGAAGGTGTGGTGGAGAATGGCCGGGAGATGCTGCGCAGCTTTGGCAACGCGCATCCGATCGGCCGGATCGGCCAGCCGCAAGAAGTTGCCGAGGCCATCGCCTTTCTTGCCTCGCCGGCGTCCAGCTTCATCACCGGGTCCCTGCTTCTGGTCGATGGCGGCTACACCGCCCAGTGACCCCAAATAAGGCTGGCGCACTGCGGGAGCTCACCCGCACGCCATCCTTCACATCGTGAAAATAACCGCTGAACCAAAAGGATTATCTCGATGACCATGAACAAAGTTGTTCTGATCACCGGTGCCTCCAGCGGCATCGGTGCTGGCATCGCCCGCGAACTTGGCGCGGCAGGTGCAAAGCTGATGCTTGGCGCACGGCGCACCGACCGCCTTGAAGTCCTCGCAGCCGAAATCGAGGCAGCTGGTGGAATCGTTCGCGTACGAGCGCTCGACGTCACCAAAAGGACGGATGTCGCAGCATTCGCCGATGCTGCGCGGGCCGAATGGGGCCAGGTCGACGTCATCGTCAACAATGCGGGCGTCATGCCGCTCTCGGCCATGGCAGCCATGAAGGTCGACGAGTGGGAGCTGATGGTGGACGTCAACATCAAAGGTGTTCTGTACGGCGTCGCGGCGGTGCTGCCGGAGATGACGGCACGCGGCTCCGGGCATATCATCAATATCGGTTCCATCGGCGCACTGGCCGTCTCGCCCACGGCTGCCGTTTATTGCGCAACGAAATACGCCGTCCGCGCGATTTCCGATGGGCTCCGCCAGGAGAGTGACGATATCCGCGTAACCTGCATTCATCCTGGCGTGGTGGAAAGCGAGCTGGCCAACACGATCTCCGACGAAGCCGCTGCCGCCGCCATGAAAACCTGGCGTGCTATTGCCCTGCAACCCGATGCCATCGCCAGGGCAGTGCGCTACGCCATCGAACAGCCCGACGATGTCGACGTCAACGAGATCGTCGTGCGTCCGACGAAGGCGGCGCATTGATGCGATCCACTTTGGCCGCAATGCTTACGGGTATTGCCGTTGCTGTAGCCCCAACCGGCCTGACCCTTCCTTCAACTCCAATCCTTGCGGAGGAATCAATGACGCGCCAAGATCACCCCTATGTCGGAATGTGGGTCACCGAGGATCGCCATATCAGGCACGAACTCCTGCCGAACGGCCGTTATGACGAAGCGCGCGGTGACCGCGAGAGCGCCTATCGGGGACGCTATGAAGTGCAGGGCAACCACATAGAATACTGGGACGATACGGGCTTCACCGCGGACGGTGAGTTCGTCGAAGGCGTTCTCTATCATGCCGGCATGATCCTTTATCGCCAGCGGTAGAGAGCCACCCTGAGACAAGCAATTCAGGGTTCCACAAGACGCTATTGCATGCCTTGCATGAGGCGCTCGGCAGTTTGCACCACAAGGCCCGCCACACCACATATCTCCCGGCAAGCGCGGCGGAAAGAAGCAGGATCGCGGGCAGAGTCGACATTGCAAATGGTTGTCACTATATAGCGGCGGCTTTGACGGCTCGCCTTTACGTGGTGCCGGCGAGTGCGCGGTAAATGTGCTAGCTATTGTGTTATCTATTGTGATCTAAAACGGCTTGAAAACCGAAAAAAAGCAAATAGAAACAATAGCGCGGGTCAAACGAGTTTCGTCGAGAGAATCAGTCCTCAAGAACCAGAACGTGCTCCTTGAACCCACCATTCCCTTCAGCTCTGTGGACCTCGGACAAGTTCGGCTTGCCGGGCGAAGCCGACTCGGCTCGAATGGCAGCACGCATCTTTTCGAAGATGCCGACGTTTATGATTACCAATCGGCATAGCCGCTAGGGAAACAGCAGTATGAGTGAACACGCGATCGAGTTCTTGCGCGGGTGGATTGGCGAAAAAGTCCATTGCCAGCCCTCGCCAGCCAGAATCGAGAAGCAGGCCGAGACCCTCGCCAGGGAATGTGCGGCCAAAGCTGCCGAAGCCGGCATACCCCTGGAGGATATCCAGGAAGAGGTCGGCGACATTCAGGAGCTCATTGCTTCGAGGCTCGAAGAGGCGGCCGAGGCCGATCAGGACGAGCAGAATTCCAACAAGCCTGCCGGCTGACGGATCGCCCCCGGCAAAACCTGCCGGGCGATTATTGCCTGTCTGATGCAGTTGCGCGGTCTTATCGCCGCGCAGCCTTGCCAAATCTCTCCTCGAGCCATGCTTTCGGCAACGCCGGCACGAAATTGCCGTCGCGCCCGGTCATGTCATCATTGGCGACCAGCGCGTTGAGGATGGCTTCCTCCACGCTCTGAACGACGGCGTCGAAGAACGGGTTGATGTCGGCATCCGGCATGTAGCCGGCGCTGACCAGCTTGCCGGCGGCGCCGCGCGCCGCATCGGCATTGGCCGTGCTGACGGCGAGAAAAATATCGCCGGATGAATTGTATCCATAGCCGCCGGTCAGCGCGACGCCGAGCGGCACGCGTTTCGCCAGTCTTTTCAACTGATGCGGCATGAATGGCGCATCGGTGGCGACGATCGCGATGATCGAGCTCTTTTCCGCTCGCGGCGTGTTGTCCCGGATCGCGGGTTCGGCGAGTTCCGCTCCGGCCCTGACGCCACGCACGACAAGGTTCCGCCGCGCACCGAAATTCGACTGGACGAAGCAGCCGATCGTGAAACGCTCTCCGTTCCAGTCGACGCTGCGCGAGGATGTGCCCGATCCCCCCTTGAAGCCAAAGGTGATCATGCCGGTGCCGCCGCCGACGCTGCCCTCTTCGATCGGCCCGCTTTCAGCCGTCTCGAGCGCCGAAAATACATGCTCGAAGCTCACATGGTGGCCGTTGATGTCGTTTAGAAAGCCGTCATAAGTCTCGCCCGCTACCGGCAGTGCCCAGGCGCTGTCGAGCGATTGCGGCAGCACTTTCTGCATCCAGCGCAGCGTTGCGTCGCGGCTGACGCCGCAGGAATGCGTGTTGGTGATGGTGATGGGAAGATTGAACGCTCCGAGTTCCTCTATCAGATGCGAGCCGGTCAGTTCGCCATTGCCATTGGCGCTGAACACGCCGGCGAACGCCGGTACGGCCAGTTCGCCCCTGGGCCGTGGCAGGATCGCGGTCACGCCGGTGCGTACTGGACCCTTGCCGACAACGAGCGGCCCGTCCCCTGAGATCAGCGTGGTATAGCCGACCGTCACGCCAGGCACATCGGTGATGGCGTTGAAGCGGCCCGGCGTGCCATCGAATGGGATCGCGAAGGCGCGGGCGCGCGGTTTGCCCGAGGGCGTCGCAAGATGAGGGTCGGTCATTTCTTCCTCAGAAAAGCGAACCTTGGCCGCCCGGCGCCTTGAGCTTGGCCGCGGGCTTGGCAACCGTCTTCGGCCGCGCCGTGCCACTGATGGCGACTGCATCCGCGGTGCCGTCGGCGAACTCCAGCGAAAGCGCCATTCCCGACACCACGTCCGCCGCATGCTTGACCACCGCGCCGTCCACATCCTTGACCAGTGCGAAGCCCCGCGCCAGCACGGCCTTGTGCGAGAGCGTCGCCAGCAACCGATCAGCCTGCGTCAGTTTTCCACGCAGACGGTCCAGTCGTCTCGAAATCGCGTGGTCCTGCCGTCGCGTCAGGGCCAGCAGGGCATCGCCTTGCAGTTTCTGCCGCCTCGCGATCGGCGCCGGTGACAGTCTGGCCGCCGTGCGCGAAAACCGCGCCCGACGCTCGCGCACGATGGCAAGGAACGCCGCTTGCGCACGGGCGAGGTCGCGGCGGATCAGCGTGCGGGCTTCGTTCATGCGCCGCGACAAGGTGGCCGGCGTCAGCCGCTGCCCCAGAAGCCTGGCCCGCTTGCGCTCGACGCTGACCGACAGCGCCCGGCCAAGCCGGCTCGTCGCCTCGTCGAAGCGCCGCCGCGGCAGCGCCAGCAACTGGTCGGGCGAGGGCAGCGCACGGGCGGCCGCGCGCGCCGCTTGCCGCTTGCGTTCGAAATTGCGCGACACCGCGGTCTTCAACCGTGCGCTGAGACCGGCAAGCGTCGCTTCGAGGTCGACCTTGACCGGCACGGCGATTTCGGCGGCGCCCGTCGGCGTCGGCGCCCGCACATCCGCCGCCAGATCGACCAGCGTCCAGTCGGTCTCGTGGCCGACCGCGGAAATCAACGGAATGGCCGAAGCGGCGACGGCCCGGGCGAGCGCTTCGTCGTTGAAGCCCCACAGATCCTCCAGGCTGCCGCCGCCGCGTGCCACGATCAGCAGGTCGGGCCGCGGGATGGCGCCGTCCCATGGCAGTGCGTTGAAGCCGTTGACGGCAGCGGTCACCTCCGCTCCCGCCATTTCGCCCTGCACCCGCACCGGCCAGACGAGCACATGCAGCGGAAAGCGGTCCTTGATGCGGTGGATGATGTCGCGGATGACGGCGCCTGTCGGCGAGGTGACGACGCCGATGACGCCCGGCATGAAGGGCAGCAGGCGCTTGCGGCCGGCGTCGAACAGGCCTTCGGCCTGCAGCCGGCGCTTGCGCTCTTCCAGCAGCGCCATCAGCGCGCCGGCACCGGCCGGCTCAAGATTGTCGATGACGATCTGGTAGTTGGACTTTCCGGGATAGGTGGTCAGCCTGCCGGTGGCGATCACCTCCATGCCTTCCTCTGGACGGAATTTCAGCCGGCTCATCGTGGTCTTCCACACCACGGCGTCGAGCCGCGCGCGATCGTCCTTCAGGCAGAAATAGGCATGGCCGGAGGAATGCGGCCCGCGATAGCCGGAAATCTCGCCGCGCACCCGTACATTGCCGAAGACGTCCTCGACCGTGCGCTTCAGCGCGCCGGAAATCTCGCTCACCGTATACTCGGTGGCGTTGGTGCGTGATTCGGATGCTGTGTCGCTCATCGGCCGATTGGGGGACGGTTGTTGGCCGCCGTCAAGGCGCCTGTATCCGGCCGCGTGTCATAACGCGATCCCATCATCTCGCTACGGCCAAAAATTCGGCAGCCAGATAATCGCTGAACGCTCGAACTGCCGGCAACAGGCTGCGCCCCGAAGCCGACAGCAAAGTGATCCCAGCTTCTCCCGCCGTCCATTGCGGCAGGATGCGTTGCAATATGCCATTGCCTGTTTCGGCCTGGCAGAAATAGGCCGGCAGCGCCACGATCCCCAGGCCCGCAATGGCAGCCTGTTTCAGTGTTCCCAGATCGTCGCTGCGCAAGCGCGCCGTGAGCGGCATCAGGACAGTCTCGCCGCCGATATTGCGCAGATTCCAGACCGCCCCGCCGGTCAGCCCGTTCAGTGCGAGGCCGCCATGGTCGGCAAGGTCCTGTGGGCTTGTCGGTGTGCCTGCGCCGGCAAGATAGATGGGTGCGGCGAAAAGATGCCAGGGCGTCGGCGCGAACCGACGCTGGATCAGGCTGGAATCGGGCAGCGGCTCGACATGGCCGCGAAGCGCAAGGTCAAACCCCTCGTCGACAAGATCCACATACCTGTTGGTCGCGTGCTGGATGATGTTTACCTTGGGAAACGTTAAAAGGAACCGGGGTAGCAATTCCGCCAGGAACGACTGCGCCATGCCGATCGAGCAGGTGAAGCGGACCGTACCGCTGGGCTCGGCCAGTCGTCGCGCCGCGGCGCCTTCGGCCGATTCCGCCTCGACCAGCATTCCCACAGCAAACTGATAGACCTCCTGGCCGATATCAGTGACGGCGAAGCTGCGGGAGGTTCGCTGGATAAGACAGACGCCCAGCTGTTTCTCGAGCTCGATGATGCGCCGGCTGATGTTGGACTTTGATCGTCCAAGCGCGTGGCTTGCGGCAGTGAAGCTCTGTTTCTCGACCACCTTCGCAAAATAATAAAGATCGTTCAAATCCAGCACAGTCGCACATCGTTGCCAATAGAGGACGATGCTTCCAGTTCTATGCCATTTTGGCTGTTTCGTCCAGATACTACCTTGCCAATTGCCGCGCTGATCAGCGGGTGCTGGGCTCCATTTGGAAAAAGGAATCGGCATGACCGACCAGTTGAATATGAGCCACCACTCGAGCGTGGCTGACGTATCGGCCCGACCACGGTTTGGTCTGGTTTTGACATTGCTGGCTTTTGCCCAGCTTATTATTTCGATCGACTACAATATCGTTTTTGTCGCTTTGCCCGAGATCGGCCTGGGCCTCGGCTTCTCGGCGCAGACCCTGCAATGGGTCGTGAGTGCGTATGCGGTTGCGTTTGGCGGCTTCCTCTTGCTTGGAGGCAGGGCATCCGACCTGCTTGGGCGTCGGCGAATGTTCGTTTTCGGGCTTGTCCTCTACGCAGTGTCTTCGCTGGTCGGCGGTTTCGCCACGACGCCTCAGATCCTGATTGCCGCGCGCGCCGTGCAGGGCTTGGGCGGCGCTTTTCTTTTCCCGGCCACCCTGTCGCTGGTCAACACCACCTTCAGCGAAGGTCGCGAACGCAATATCGCTTTGTCCGTATGGGCCGGCTCTGGTGCCGGGGGCATGGTTCTGGGCTCGTTGCTTGGCGGCGTGCTGACCCAGGCATTCGGCTGGGAGGCGGTGTTCTTCGTCAACGTGCCTTTGGCCGGCATCGCGATCGTGGCGGCCTTTCCGGTGATTCTAGGAGACAGCGGGTACCAGTCAGGCGGCAAGTTCGATCTGCCGGGCGCATTGACGGCGACGGTCGGTACCACCCTGCTCGTTTTCACGCTCGTCCAGGGTCCAGAGTACGGCTGGGCCTCACAGGGTATTCTGGTCAGCGCTGCCGTTGGGATCCTGTTGCTGGCGCTCTTCGTGGCCATAGAGGCGCATAGCCGCGACCCGTTGCTGCCGCTGCGGCTGCTGGCCAACCGCAACCTCAGCACCGGCGTCGTCACCACATTCCTGTTCACCGCCACGTTCGGTTCTTTGCTCTATTTCCTGTCTTTCTACTTCCAGACAGTGCAGGGCTTCGGCGTTCTGCAGACTGGTTTCGCCTTCATGGTCCCGATGTTGGCCGTCTTGTCGGGCAATGCGCTGAGCGGTCGGATGGCGACCCGTCTGGGTACACGAAACACACTCGTCGTCAGCCTTGCGATCGGCGCGATTGGTACGGCGGGCCTGGGCATGGCCATGTCGGCGGACAGCACTTATGCCGACCTGGTCCCCGGACTGATTGTCTTCAGCCTCGGCGGCGGCATCACCTTTCCAACAATGTTCGCAGCCGCAGCCAAGGGCGTTGCCGCGCATGAGCAAGGCATCGCCTCAGGCATTGCATCCACGGGTCAGCAGGTCGGTAGCGCGGTGGGGCTGGCTGTCCTGGTAGCCGTTGCAAACGCCGGCACCGGCGGTTTGACAGGAGAAGCGCTGCGCGTCGCTACCGCTGAGGGTGTGCGGATGGCCGTCTATCTCGCCGCTGCCGGTACCGCGGCGATGATCCTCGTCGCACTGAATTTCCGTCGTCATTGAGCCCTAACTTGCATCGGCTCCACGGTGGCAGGCCCCATGGCGCTATGAGACACGAAGCCCTACCAGCCCGGCAGGATCTGGTTCGGCTTGGTCCGCTTCATCTTCGCGAAGGCGAGGGCGGCGAAATCGAACGTGCCGGTCTCCTCGCCGAGCGGCACGGAAATATTGTCGAGGCTTTCCGAAATATGGCGGGCGAGCGCGTCGACGATCTCCGGCCGCGAGGTCTGGCCGCGCATGATGCCGATGCGGCAATCGGGCAGGGCGCCGAAACCGTCGGCCTCGCCCAGCACCCGCATGCCGGGCCGCAGCGCGCATTCCGGCAGCACCGAGATCGCCAGGCCGGAAAGCACCGCCGCGGCGATAACGGTGGCCGAGAAGCTGGTGAACAGGATGCGGTAGTCGCGGTTCTGCTGGTCGAGCACGTCGGCGGCGGCCCGCCGCCAGATGCAGTTCGGCCGGCCGAAGGCCATCGGCAGGATCGGCTGCTCATGCGTCGCATGATTGGCCGAGGTAACCCACAGCAGCGGTTCGCGCCGCACCACTTCCGATTGGCCGCGCGCGTCATTGTGCGTCACCAGCGCCAGGTCGAGATTGCCGCGCTTGATGTGTTCGACCAGTCCCGGCGTCGGTTCGCAGATAACGGTCAGTTCGACATGCGGGTTGGAACGGGCAAACCGCGCCATGATCTCGGGCAGGAAGCGATCGGCATAGTCGTCCGGCGTGCCGATGCGGATGGTGCCTTCGAGCCGGCGGTCGTCGAAGGCGGCCAGTGTTTCCTTGTTGAGATAGAGCAGCCGCCTTGCGTAGGAGAGCAGTCTGTCGCCTTCCTCGGTCAGCCGGTTGGTGCGGCCGTCTTTTTCGAACAGCGGCTTGCCGATCCGCTCTTCGAGCCGCCGCATCTGCATCGACACCGCAGACTGGGTGCGATGCACGGCTTCCGCCGCGCGGGTAAAGCTGCCGGTGTCGACAATCGAGATGAAGGTCTGCAACTGATCGAGATCGAGCGGCGCTTTCATCGGTCTAATCCATCATTGATGTTGATGCTAAAGATTAGAAACATTCGTTGGATTAATCAATCGCGCCGTGGCAAATTCCGACTGTCCACATGAAGGCATGTGAATCGAAGCCGGAACGGCCGCTGTCGCCAGCGCCCGATCGACTGGTTTCGCTCGTTCGAATGTGAAGGAGACCGACATGGCTACGTTTGATTTCGCTACCGAGACCTCGCGCATCACCTCGCGTCCGGCCGTTGCGACGCGCGTGGCCAATGCCGCTGCCAATGTTTACCGCGCCTGGAAAAACCGTCGCGCCTTTTATCGCCTCGGCGAGATGTCGGATGCCGAGCTCGCCGACATCGGCCTGACCCGCGCCGACCTGCACGTCGCTGTCGGTGTGCCCTTTGGCCGCGATCCGACCGAAAGGCTTCGCGTCATCGCGGTCGAGCGCGCCGAAACGATCGAGGATATTGCCCGCAAGGTGGCCTGATCGCACAAATTCGCGATTTTGGTCGCATTGAACCTTTTTGAGGCACGAAGCCACTAAGTTACGCAGGCTCCCCACTCCCTGCCGGATCCCCCCGGCCAGCCTGCGCGCTGCCCGGTCCTCCCAGGACCGGGCTTTCTTTTTTGGGCGGCACTGATGATTGGATGCCGGTGTCTAGTCTACCGCCGGCCCATACCCTGCTTGAACTGGTCGAAGATCGACTCCATGCCTTTCTGGTAGTCGTCGCGCTGCTGGGCACCCGTCTCGAACATCTTGCCGAACAGGTCGTCGAACGGATTTCTCGGCCTGCCGCTCGGATTGGCCTGCGGCTGCGGCGCCTGGGGCTGCTGGGGCGCCTGACGCGCCTGCGGCTGCGGTTGTTGCGCACCACCGCCGAACATGTCCTGCAGTACTTTCCCGAGCGGATTGTCACCATAAGGGTTCTGTGTCTGCTGGGGCTGGTTCTGCGGCTGCTGCGGCTGTTGCGCGCCGCCGCCGAACATGTCCTGCAGCACCTTGCCGAGTGGATTGTCGCCATAAGGGTTCTGTGTCTGCTGCGGCTGGGTTTGCGGCTGCTGCCCGCCGCCGAACATGTCCTGCAACAGCTTGCCGAGCGGGTTGTCGCCGTAAGGGCTCTGCGTCTGTTGCGGCTGCTGTGCGCCGCCGAACATATCCTGCAGGACCTTGCCGAGCGGATTGTCCGCCGGGCCTGCAGGCTGAGGGGCCGGCGCCTGGCTGCCGCCGCCCGCCTGCCGCATCATCTGCTCGATGAGCTCGCCGAGCGGATTGCCGCCGCCGGGCCCACCCCCTGCCGCATGCATCTGCCCGCCTAGCTGGTTGGTGGTCTGCTTGAACAGCCCGCCCATCATCATCGAGGCAATTGCCGGCAGCATCTGCTGCAACACCTGCTGGCTGACACCGCTCGCCTGCGCGGCCTGGCTGGCGACGGCGCGTGACAGATCCTTCGAGCCGAACAAATGCCCCAGAATTCCGTTGCCTTCATCGAGGCCCTGCGGCGAGAAGGCCCGGCTTGCATCCTCGAAATATTTGGCGTGCTGGCCGCTGGCCATCGCCGTCATGAAGGAGCCGAGTCCATAAGGGTCCGCTGTGTTGCGCTTCAGCCCCTGCGAAAAGGCCGGCAGCAGCGCCGCGACCGCCGCCTGCGTCTGCTGCTGCGAAAGCCCGAACTGCTGGGCCAGCGCCTGCATGCCATTGCCGTTCTGGGCCTGTGCCAGAATATCGAACAAGGAAGGCATTGTTTTCTCCTCCGGCAAATCCTCGTTTGGAGAAGCCTAGTTCGTTTCCATCACTGATTGAAGCGAATTTGCCGGACCGTGGCTCATGCGGATAGCGAAGCGTTAATACGCGTATTCCATGAACACCGGCTCGATCGAGCCGCCCCAGCGTGTGTGGTAGGCCGACAGCATCTCTTCGGCGCTGGTCGTGCCGCGCGCGACGACTTCGTCGAGCGTGTTGAGGAACGAGGTCTCGTCATAGCCGTCGCGGTTCTTGCGGCCGCGGTTCTTCAGTCCCATGCGCGAGATGACGAGCACGTCGCGGGCGATCTCGCGCAACGTCGTGTTGCGGAAGGGCGCTGAAATGCCCTGTTCCGGCACTGCGTTGCGCATTGCCAGCACTTCGTCATAACTCCAGCTCGAAGTCAGCGCCTCGGCCGCGTCGAGCGCAGCCGCATCGTAGAGCAGCCCGACCCAGAAGGCCGGCAGCGCGCAGATGCGCCGCCACGGCCCGCCATCGGCGCCGCGCATTTCGAGAAAGCGCTTCAGCCGCACGTCCGGGAACAGCGTCGACAGATGGTTCGCCCAGTCGCCCATCGTCGGCAGCCCGTCCGGCAGTTCGTTATGGGCAGCACCTGCCATGAACTGGCGGAAGGTGATGTGCGTCATGTCATGGTACTGGCCGTCGCGGATGACGAAATACATCGGCACGTCGAGCGCCCATTCGACATAATCGGCAAAGCCGAAATCGGGCGAGAAGCAGAATTCGAGCAGGCCGGAGCGCTGGTTGTCGGTGTCGCGCCAGATCTCGCCGCGCCAGCTCTGCAGGCCGTTCGGCCGACTTTCGGTGAAGGGCGAGTTGGCAAACAGCGCCGTCGACAGTGGCTGCAATTTCAGCGACACCTGCATCTTGCGGCGCATGTCGGCTTCGCTCTCGAAGTCGAGGTTCACCTGGATGGTGCAGGTCCGGTACATCATGTCGAGGCCCTTGGTACCGACCTTGGGCATGTAGCGGGTCATGATCTCGTAGCGCGATTTCGGCATTTTCGGCGTCTCGGCCAGCGACCATTTCGGGCTGCCGCCAAGGCCGAGAAAACGAATGCCCATCGGTTCGGCGATCTCGCGTACCTGCGCCAGATGCGCATTGCCTTCGCGGCAGGTCTGGTGGATCGTCTCCAGCGGCGCGCCGGACAGCTCGAACTGGCCGCCGGGTTCCAGCGAGATCGCGCCCTGGCCGGTCGGCTCGACCAGGCCGATGATGCGGCCGGCATCCATGATCGGGTCCCAGCCGAGTTTGTCCTGCATGCCTTCGAGGATGGCGCGGATGCCGCGCTCGCCGCCATAGGGCACCGGCGCATTGCCGTCGATATAGAACGGGAATTTCTCGTGCTCGGTGCCGATCCGCCATTTGTCACGCGGCTTGTTGCCTTCGGCCAGGTGCTCGACGAGTTCGTCGACGCTTTCTATCGGCCGGAAATCGGTAGTATCGCGCGCCATAATAGCCCTCCGCACATGACCCCGAAAATCGGCTTCGATTTTCGGAAAGGATCATGTGCCCAATCAATATGCTACAGCGTCCTTTGCGCGCCCGAAAGGACGCGCTGCGCTGCAGAGCGGCCGGACGACCGCCGGCGCTAGATGGACGAAATGTCAGTAGCCGATCAAGCGAAAAATCCTGAGCCAGAGGGTAACGGGAATTGATCACCAATCGCCGATTGTCGCCTGGATCAGCGCCAGTGCCGCCACCGCCGCCGTATCCGCTCGCAGGATGCGCGGCCCGAGCGGAATGGCGGTAACGAACGGCAGCGCTCTCAGCATCCTGCGTTCCTCGTCGGAAAAGCCGCCCTCCGGCCCGACTAGCAGCGCGAGCTTGTTCTCCCGCACCGCCTGCAATGCCGGCAGGGGATTGTTGGTGGCGGCATCCTCGTCGCAGAAGATCAACCGCCGCTGACGATCCCAGTTGTCGAGCAGGCGCTCGAATTTTTCCGCTTCGCGCACATCCGGTACCGCCAATATGCCGCATTGTTCGGCCGCCTCGACGACATTGGCGCGCAGGCGCTCGATGCCGGGTTTTGCCACTTGCGTATGCTGGGTGATGACCGGCTGCAGGCTGCCGGCGCCCATCTCCACCGCCTTTTGCACGAGGTAGTCGAGCCGTCCTTGCTTCAACGGCGCGAAGCAATAGACGAGATCGGGCAGTGGCGGCTGCGGCCGCTGCAGCGCCATCACCTTCAGGCGCAACGCCTTCTTCGATTTCGCGGCGATCGCCGCCGACCATTCGCCGTCGCGGCCGTTGAACACCAGAACCTCGGCGCCTTCGCCGAGCCGCAGCACATGCGAGAGATAATGGCTCTGCTGCGGGCCGACCTCGAACTCGGTATCCGGTCCAAGCTCGTCCGGCACGAACAGCCGCTGCATCTTGTAATTGGCGCGCATCGCCGAGGAATGCGGCAACGTCACCCTCGGCGTCAAGCCTCGGCGGAAGGATGCCAGACAGGCTCGTAGCCTTGCTGCAGCACCGAAACAGTTGTCGCCGGCGTGAGCATGTGGATTGGACCGTCGGTAAAACCGCCGAACCCCACCGGTTCGCGATAGCCGCCGAAACTCCAGGACAGCGCGGCGCCGTCAAACAGGGCGTACGCCCTGTTTCCTGACGAGATCATCGTGCCGTCCGGCAAGTCCGCAAGCGCCTCCGGTTCCAGTCTCGGCGCCGGTCCGCCCGATGCCAGGCGCTCCTTGTGCAGGCGCTTGTCGAGTTGCGGCGCGCGCGGCTCGGCAATGCCGAAGGCGTCGCCGAAGCGCTGGACAAAATCCCTGGCTCGCTCGCGCCGGCAGAAAAAGCACGGCCGGTGCCCGGCCGCCAGCGCCGTCACCTCGTCGAGGAAAAACAGTTCGGTCCAGCCGGCCTTGCCGCCCAATTGGTCGTCGCTTTGCCGGTTGCGCCCCATCGGCTCGCGCCGCACATTGCGGAATTCGCAGACGCAGATGATCCAGGCTTGCAGCGCCCAGCGCTTCTTCAACAGCGTTCTCGTCTCGGCGTCGTGAATGATGCCGCGATTGCCCATGAACAGGCCGCGCTCCGGCACGGCATGGATGGCGCCGAACGGATCGACCCGGTTTTGCAGTGGCATAGGCGTTCCTTGTTGGCTGCGATGCTGGCGCCATGATATCGCTCGCTGCATCTATTTCATGTCAGCAGGTTTCGATGCGGGTCTTGGTCGTCCAGAACTTCGACAATGAGGGCCTTGGCCAGATCGGCGCGGCGCTTGTCGAGGCCGGCGCCGATATCGACCTGCGCCGGCCCTATCGCGGCGACGCGCTGCCGCAAGATAGCGGCGGGCATGACGCCATGGTGGTGCTCGGCGGCGCCCAGAATGCACTGGACGACGAGCTCTGTCCTTATTTTCCGGGCCTGCTCGACCTGACGCGCGATTTTGCCGAGAGGGATCGCGCGGTGCTCGGCATCTGCCTTGGCGGCCAGTTGGTCGCGCGCGCCTTTGGCGGCGAGAACCAGATCGGCGGTGCCTCGGAGTTCGGCTGGCACGAGGTCGCGCTCACCGCGGCCGCGAACGCCGATCCGGTGCTCGCCGCCTTGCCCGAAAAATTCCCGATCTTCGAATGGCACGACGACACCTTTGTCTTGCCTGAGAGGGCCGTGCGGCTGGCCGGCAACGCCGTCGCCGAGAACCAGGCGTTCCGCATCGGCCGCGCCGTCTATGGCTTCCAGTTCCATTTCGAGGCCGACCGGCCGATGGTTCGCGACTGGAGCACCTCCTTCGCACCGCTGATTGCCGAGCGGCATCCTGAATGGGCAGGTCGGCTCGACGATGAAATGGCCCGCAACGGACCGCAAGCCGATGCCGCCGGCCTGGCCATCGCCCGCGCCTGGGTGGCGACGATCTGACGGCTCGTACAGCCAACGTTGCCTATTTGGCGACGTTGCATATTTGGCACGCGGCGCCAAATCCGCCGGGGATAACGCGTTTCATCCTTGGCCTGTGTCAATCCGCTAGCCTAAAAGGCGCCGCTCTGCATCTTCCGTGCAACCGCGATGAACCTATCCTGTGACCCGCGCGACACACCGCCGATACAGAACATGCCTAGAAGCGCGAAACCGTCAGACATTTGCGACGAATTTTGCGTTTCAACGCATTGGTAACCCGCTCGTGCATAGATGCAGGAAGCTCAACAAGAGATGACGTCCGTGAAAGCAGCCTTTTTGTCCTTTGCCATGTTGTCGGCCATTGTCTTGTGCGGCCTCGGCATTTATTCCGCCGACGCAGCCAACAACCACAATGCCGTCGACGGCTACGGCGTCACCGCCGCGCTTCGCTAGACCCTCTGCTCATAACCCCACGCCTTCCCTAAGCCCGCTCACCCGTGACTGTCAGGATATGCTTGTCCGCGCCGTCCACGACGAGCGCGGTGAGGTTTCCCGACTGCCAGGCGAGGGTGTCGACATTGACGCGGTTGCCTGTGATCTCGGGCTTGGGCACCGGCGTATGGCCGTGCACCACGATCTTGGGATGAAGACCGGTGTGATCGTGGAAGACCTCGCGAATCCAGATCAGGTCCTGCGGGCTCTGGCTTTCCAGCGCAATGCCGGGCCGGATGCCGGCATGGCAGAAGAAGAAATCGCCGAACGTCACTGAAAAGGGCAGCGAGCGCAGGAATTCGACATGGTTCTGCGGCACCGCCTCGACCAGTGCGGCGTGGCCTTGCCGCAATGCCGCATCGGCGCGGCCAAACCAGGCGCTGCTCCCACCGAGTGACACACCATACGACAGCGCCGTCTGGATGCCGCCATAGCGCATGAACAGCCCGTCCTGATCGGGGACATCGAGAAAATCGAGAAAGCCGAGATCATGATTCCCGGCCAGCATCAGGTGACGCGGATCGCGTTTTTGCGCGTCGATCAGGAAATCGATGACGCCTTTGGAGTCCGGGCCGCGGTCGACATAGTCGCCGAGATGGATCACGCGCCAATCGGCCGACGGCCTTTGACCGAGCTCCGCCTCGATCCGCCGGTGCATGGCGGCCAGCAGGTCGAGCCGGCCGTGCACATCGCCGATCGCATAAAGGCGCATGCCTTGCGGTCCGCGCGCCTCGTAAAAATTGATGCCGGGCTCCGTCAATGCCTGCGTCGCCTCCGTGATCATGCCGTCACGGGACTTTAGCGCCGAAGCTGATCCTTGCCCATGTCGGTGACCAGACGCTTTCCGCACAGTGCCAGCGTTATGTCCATCTCCTTGCGGATGATTTCCAGCGCCTTGGTAACCCCTTCCTTGCCGAGTGCGCCGAGGCCGTACAGGAAAGGCCGGCCGATATAGGTGCCCTTGGCGCCGAGGCACAGTGCTTTGAGCACGTCCTGGCCGGAACGGATGCCGCCGTCCATATGCACCTCGATCGTGTCGCCGACGGCATCGGCGATCTCTTCGAGCGCCATGATCGATGACGAGGCGCCGTCGAGCTGGCGGCCGCCATGGTTGGAAACGATGATCGCATCGGCACCCGACCTGGCCGCCATCATCGCATCTTCCTTGTCGAGAATGCCTTTCAGGATCAGCTTGCCGCCCCAGCGCTCCTTGATCCAGGCGACGTCCTTCCACGACAGATGCGGATCGAACTGCTCCTTCGTCCACGACGAAAGCGAGGCGAGGTCGCCGACGCCCTTGGCATGGCCGACGATGTTGCGGAAGCTCCGGCGCTTGGTCCCGGCCATGCCGACGCACCAGCGCGGCCTTGTCGCCATCTGCCAGAGGTGCTTCGGCGTCATCCGCGGCGGCGCCGAAAGCCCGTTGCGGATATCCTTGTGGCGCTGGCCCAGGATCTGCAGGTCGAGCGTCAGCACCAGCGCCGAACATTTCGCCGCCTTTGCCCGGTCGATCAAATCGAAGACGAAATCCTTGTCGCGCAGCACATAGAGCTGGAACCAGAACGGCTTCCTGGTCACCGACGCGACATCCTCGATCGAGCAGATGCTCATCGTAGACAGCGTGAACGGCACGCCGAATTCTTCCGCCGCCTGCGCCGCCAGCATCTCGCCGTCCGGATGCTGCATGCCGGTCATGCCGGTCGGCGCCAGCGCCACCGGCATCGCCACCTTCTCGCCGATCATGGTCGATTCCAGCGAGCGGTTGTCCATGTCGACCAGCACGCGCTGGCGGAACTTGATCTTTTGGAAATCCTCTTCGTTGGCTCGGTAGGTGCTTTCGGTCCAGGCGCCGGAATCGGCGTAGTCGAAGAACATCTTCGGCACACGGCGGCGCGCCAGGTCCTTGAGGTCGGCGATGGTGAGGATGCTGCTCATGGATCTTTTTCCGCTGGTTCTTCGCTGGTTCGTCGTTGAATTTTCTGGCCGCGGCCTACGGCTGTTTTCTTGCCGGCTCGCCATCACCGGGCTCGGAGCGCTGCCTGAGCCTCAGCCGCGACACGCGCTGCCAGTCGCCGCTGCGCTCGGCCTCGGCCATCGACCGTTCGACATAGGAGATGTGGTCCATCGCCGCCTGCCGCGCCGCGGCCGGATCGCCGACCTTGACCGCGGTGTAGATTGCCCGGTGCTGCGAAAGCAGCGCCTCGCGCGCACCCGGCACGCTGAACACCAGCCGCCGGTTCTGGAACACGCCTTCCGACAGCAGCCGGTAACAGGCGCGCAGCGTGTGCAGCAGGATGATGTTGTGCGCGCATTCGCAGATCGCGTGATGGAACTCAACGTCGATTTCCGCCTCGTCGTCGAAATTGCCGGTCCGGTGCGCCTCGTCCATCCGTGCCATGATGCGGTCGAGCAGCGCCAGATCGTCCGATGTGGCGCGCCGCGCCGCATATTCCGCCGCCACCGCCTCGATCTCGCGGCGGTACTCCAGATAGTCGGTCACCGCCTTGCGATGCATCGAGATCAGGTCGGCCACCGGCTTCGTGAACAGCTGGCCGATGACGTCGGCGACATGGGTGCCGCCGCCTGGCCGTGTCGTCAATAGCCCGCGCCCTTCCAAGGCTTTCAAGGCATCGCGCAGGATCGGCCGCGACACCTCGAACTGGCGCGCCAGCTCGCGCTCGCCCGGCAGCCGGTCGCCGGTGCGCAGCACGCCTTCGAGGATCAGGCTCTCGATCTGCTGCACCACCTCGTCGGCGGTGCGCGAATGCTCGATCCGGGAGAAAATGTCGCTCAAACGGGGTGCCTGGGGGTTGAACCGATGTCGCGCAAGATAAAGCCAGCGTCGCCAACTGGTCAAATTATTTATCCAATTCGCCCGGCCGGGTCGGTTTCACAGCCGCGGCTTCATATCACCTTCTGCTAAACTGGCTGTTTGCGTGCCCTGGCGATTGCCTCTAGAGCAATTCCAGGAAAAGTGTGAAACGGTTTTCCGTCCGGAATTGCGCAGAATCAAAGGGATAGAGCGGTTCGGCGTTTCCGTGAAACGATAAAACCGCTCTAGAGGGACATCATTGCCAAAGGGCTCAGAGAAGCCCGGGGGACCAGCCGTGCCAGACGCCGACCCGTCCAATTTCGAATTCCAGCTGCGCGCCAAAGCCATGGGCGGCAGCGTCATGGGCTTTCCGGCGCATGAAGGTCGGCCCGGCGCGCTCGGCGAGGTCCACGCCCGACCGCATCCGCTGGTCGAAAAGCCGCGCGTGCTGGTGCAGCTTTCCTTCATGACCGAAGGCGGATCGAGCGTCGATCTGGCAGTGCTTTCGGAACTGTCGCAGCGCCTTGGTATTGCCGCGCCCGACCGCCATGCCCGCCATCACGCGATGAAGTGGGGCAAGGGCTCGCTGCGCTGGGAACGGCACACGGAGTTCTCGACCTATCTCTGGGAAGGGCCGCTCGCCGAAAACGGCAGGGGGCAAGAAGATACCCCCTTCGGCAACGGGTTTTCGCCGCCGGGCACGGTGATTTCCGGCATCAGGCTCGAAATCCGCAAATGGACACCGGCGAACGAGCGGCTGATCGCCGGCTTCGACCCGACCAGCCTGTGCTATTCGCTGGTCGAGCGCGGCAACGCGGCCATCGTCACCGATTTCCGCCAGGATGGCGACGGCTTGACCCGCATGCTGGTGCTCGATCGCGGGCTGACACCGGCGCGCACCGGGGCGCTGTCGCAGCGGCTGATCGATATCGAGACCTACCGCACGCTGGCCATGCTTGGGCTGCCGCTGGCGCTGATGCTTTCGGGGCGTGCCCGCCGCATCGAGGACAGGCTGGCCCAGACCACGCTGGAAATGAAGGTCGCCGAAACCCGCGACAGCCAGACCTTGCTGGCCGACCTGACCGAACTTGCCGCCGAACTGGAGGCGGATGCCGCCTCCAGCCTCTACCGGTTCGGCGCCAGCCGTGCCTATGACGGCATCGTCGGCGAGCGGCTGGAGGCGCTCGAGGAAGAAGCCGTGCCCGGCTACGACACCTGGGGCGGGTTCCTGCAGCGGCGCGTCGCGCCGGCCATGCGCACCTGCCGTTCGGTCGAGGAGCGCCAGGCCAATCTGTCGCGCAAGCTGACCCGTGCCACCACGCTGCTGCGCACCTGGGTCGACGTCGAGGTCGAGAAGCAGAACCGCGATCTCTTGGCATCGATGAACAATCGCGCCCGCCTGCAATTGCGCCTGCAGCAGACGGTGGAGGGGCTGTCTGTCGCCGCCGTTTCCTACTATGTCGTCGGCCTCATCGGCTACGTCGCCAAGGGCGCCTCGATCTTCGGCCATGCCTTTGCGCCGGAAATGGTCACCGCCGCCTCGGTGCCGCTCGCCGTCCTGCTCGTCTGGTGGGGCGTGCGCCGTGTCCGCCGCATGCACTCCGAACCGGGCAAGCAGCCGGGCGAGTAGTGTGGGGCGCGCAGCGGCAGATTGCCGCTGCGAAAGGCTGTCCCGGCCATAGGCCCGCGATCCCGGCCAAAGCGGCATTTGCAACCGATAGCCGTCGCTGGTAAAAGATTTTTACCAGTCGGTCGAAGGAGGCTGTCGATGTCCGGTCTTGCGATGCCGAAACCAGACGACGCCACGCTGCGCCGGCGCGATGAGATCGTCGCCGATATGCGCATCATCGTGCCGGGCGAGGGCGTCGTCGACGCAGCCAATGCGATGCGCGCCTTCGAGAGCGATGGGCTCACCGCCTACCGGCAATTGCCGCTGGTCGTGGTGCTGCCGCAAACCGTGGCGCAGGTCTCGCGCGTGCTGAAATATTGCAGTGACCGCAATATCCGCGTCGTGCCGCGCGGCTCCGGCACCTCGCTCTCCGGCGGCGCGCTGCCGCTGGAAGACGCGGTGCTGCTGGTGATGAGCCGCTTCAACCGCATCCTCGAGATCGATTTCCAGAACCGCATCGTCGTCGCTCAGCCCGGCGTCACCAATCTCGGCATCACCACCGCCGTCGAGCAGGAGGGCTTCTATTACGCCCCCGATCCATCCTCCCAGATCGCCTGCTCGATCGGCGGCAATGTCGCGGAAAATTCCGGCGGCGTGCACTGCCTAAAATACGGTCTCACCGCCAATAATGTGCTTGGTATCGAGATGGTGCTGATGAATGGCGAGGTGGTGCGCCTCGGCGGCAGCCATCTCGACGCGGAAGGCTACGATCTGCTCGGCGTGATGACCGGCTCCGAAGGATTGCTCGGTGTCGTCACCGAGGTCACCGTCCGCATTTTGAAGAAGCCCGAGACGGCGCGTGCCCTGCTGATCGGCTTCCCGACCAGCGAGCAAGCCGGCCAATGTGTCGCCGACATCATCGGCGCCGGCATCATCCCGGGCGGCATGGAGATGATGGACCGCCCGGCCATCCACGCCGCCGAGGATTTCGTCCAGGCCGGCTATCCCCTGGATGTCGAGGCGCTGCTGATCGTCGAGCTGGACGGGCCGGGTGTCGAGGTCGACCATCTGATCGGCCTGGTCGAAGCCATTGCCTATAGGAACGGCTCGACCACATGCCGCATTTCGCAATCGGAGCAGGAGCGGCTGAGTTTCTGGGCCGGCCGCAAGGCAGCCTTCCCGGCGGTCGGCCGCATCTCGCCCGACTATTACTGCATGGACGGCACCATCCCGCGCAAGGAATTGCCGCGCGTCCTCGCCGGCATGCGCGAACTGTCGGAGAAATACGGGCTCGGCGTCGCAAATGTCTTCCACGCCGGCGACGGCAATCTGCATCCGCTGATCCTCTACGACGCCAACGTGCCGGGCGAGCTCGACAAGGCGGAGAGTTTCGGCGCCGACATATTGCGGCTCTGCGTCAAGGTCGGCGGCGTGCTGACCGGTGAGCACGGGGTCGGCGTCGAGAAGCGCGACCTGATGCCGGAAATGTTCAACCAGATCGATCTCGACCAGCAGATGCGCGTCAAATGCGCCTTCGACCCCAATCACCTGCTCAACCCGGGCAAGGTATTTCCGCAGCTGAGGCGATGCGCGGAGCTCGGGCGGATGCACGTGCATCGCGGGCAGCTGGCATTTCCGGACATTCCGAGGTTTTGAGGGGTATGTTGGCGCTTGGACACCCCCCTCTGTCCTGCCGGACATCTCCCCCGCAAGGGGGGAGATTGGCTGCTTCAACGTCCTGCTCGCCTTCAAGCGTTGATGGTTGGCGAAAGCCTAAGCGACATCCGATCTCCCCCCTTGCGGGGGAGATGTCCGGCAGGACAGAGGGGGGTGGGAAGGATCGCGGCTTCTCGTCATTTACGACTGGTGGTTCTGCCGCATGACCACCTTCACCCCGACCACATCAGCGGAAACCCTCTCCACCATCGCCTGGGCCGCAGCGGAAGACTCGCCGCTCGAGATCCTCGGCCATGGTTCCAAGCGCGGCATCGGCCGGCCGCAGCAGAGCGAGCATACGCTCGACCTCTCCAAACTCTCCGGCGTCACACTCTACGAGCCGGCCGAGCTGGTGCTGTCGGCGAAGGCCGGCACGGCGCTGGCCGAGATCGAAAGCCTGCTTGCCGAAAACGGCCAGCAACTGGCCTTCGAACCGATGGACTATGGCCCACTGCTTGGCGGCGAGCCGGGGAACGGCACCATCGGCGGCGTGCTGGCGGCGAACCTTTCCGGCCCGCGCCGGCTGAAGGCCGGCGCTGCGCGCGATCACATCCTTGGCATCGCGGCCGTTTCCGGGCGCGGCGAGGCCTTCAAGTCGGGCGGCCGCGTGGTCAAGAATGTCACCGGCTATGATCTCTCCAAGCTGATGGCCAACAGCTGGGGCACGCTGGCGGTGTTCACCGACGTCACCTTCAAGGTGCTGCCTGCTGCCGAGACCGAAGTCACGCTCGCCATCCGTGGCCTGCTCGACGATCATGCCACCGCCGCCATGGCGCTGGCACTGGGTTCCAGCGCGGAGGTGTCGAGTGCGGCCCATCTTCCTGAACGGGTCGCCGCGCGGGTCGCCGGCGGCAGTCTCGGCAGCGATGCGGCGACGCTGCTGCGCATTGAGGGTTTCGGCCCGTCGGTCGCCTACCGCATCGCGGCGCTGAAAGACCTGCTGAAAAACGCCGGTCCGCTGCAGGAGATTTCCGGTTCGGTCTCGTATTCTGTCTGGCGTGACATCCGCGATTGCGCGCCGTTCGCCGATGGCAGCGAAAGGCCGGTGTGGCGCGTCTCGATGGCGCCGTCGCAGGGCCACCTTATGGTGCTGGCGCTGCGCATGCAGGCCGCGGTCGATGCCTTCTACGATTGGCAGGGCGGGCTGATCTGGCTGCGCATGCAGCAGGACGATCCAGAGGCCGGCCTGTTGCGCGGGCTGATCAGAAAGCATGGCGGCGGCCATGCCACGCTGGCTCGCGCAACCCCTGCGCATCGCGCGGCGATACCCGTGTTCGAACCGCAAGCGCCGCCTCTTGCAGCACTGTCGGCGCGGCTGAAGGCCGAATTCGACCCGAAGAATATCCTCAATCCCGGGCGTATGGCGCCGGGCGCAGGCTCTGCTACTCTCGCCCCAGCAACCGAGGGAGGAGCGCAATGAGCGATGCAGGCCAAAACGGTACGTCACGCCAGACCGACCGCTGGCTGGAGCCCGGTCCGACCAACGCGCTGGTCATCTATATCCTCTATCTCGCCGGCCTCGTTATCGGCGTCAGCGGCATTGTCGGCATCGTCCTGGCCTATATCAACCGCGGCAAGGCCGGCGGCTTCGTTGAAAGCCATTACGCATTCCTGATCCGCACCTTCTGGATCGGCCTGCTCTATGCACTGATCTCGGCGCTGCTGATGGTCGTGGTCGTCGGCGTCGTGCTGATGGTCGCCGTCGCGGTCTGGTTCATCGCCCGCTGCATTCTCGGCCTGCAGGCGCTGCAGCGCGGCGAGGCGGTCAAGAACCCGGAAAGCTGGTTCCTGGGATTATGAGCATGATCCCCAAAAGTGGGTACCGGTTTTGGGAAAAGATCATGTTCAAACGGTAAGGATTCTTTTGCGTGCAGACTTCCTTCTCGCTTGCCCAGCTTGCCGATCCGCATGTCGCGGAATCGGAGAAGATCCTGCGCAAATGCGTGCATTGCGGCTTCTGCACGGCCACCTGCCCGACCTATGTGACGCTCGGCAACGAGCTGGATTCGCCGCGCGGCCGGATCTACCTGATCAAGGACATGCTGGAGAACGGACGGCCGGCCGACAAGGAGATCGTCACCCATATCGACCGCTGCCTGTCCTGCCTCGCCTGCATGACCACCTGCCCGTCGGGCGTCAACTACATGCATCTGGTCGACCACGCCCGCGCCCATATCGAGGAGACCTACAGGCGGCCGCTGGCCGATCGCCTGACGCGCGCCATGCTGGCGTTCGTGCTGCCTTATCCCTCGCGCTTTCGCGCGGCGCTCAAGCTGGCGAAGCTCGGCCAGCCATTCGCCGGCCTGTTCGAGAAAATCTCGGCATTGAAGCCGCTGGCGGCGATGCTGAAGCTCGCTCCAACGCACATCCCCGCTGCATCGCCGATGGCTTCGCCGGGCATCCATGCGGGGCAGGGCGCAAAGAAAAATGGCCGCGTCGCCATCCTCGCCGGCTGCGCGCAATCGGTGCTCGATCCCGGCATCAACGACTCGGCGATTTCGCTGCTGACCCGGCTTGGTGTCGAGGTCGTCGTCCCGCAGGGCGAGGGCTGCTGCGGCGCATTGGTGCATCATATGGGACGCGAGGACGCTGCCCTGGCGTCGGCCCAACGGAATGTCGACGCCTGGACGCGCGCCATCGAGCAAGGCGGACTCGACGCCATCATCATCACCGCATCCGGCTGCGGCACCACCATCAAGGATTATGGCTTCATGCTGCGCCTCGATCCTGCCTACGCCGACAAGGCCGCGCGCGTCTCGGCGCTGGCCAGGGACATCACCGAATATCTGGCAAGCCTCGACCTGCCTCAGCCGGTGCGTAGACCGGGCATCATCGTCGCCTATCACTCGGCCTGCTCGATGCAGCACGGCCAGAAGATCACCCGCCAGCCGAAGGAGCTTCTGGTCCGGGCCGGGTTCGTCGTGCGCGAGCCGCGCGAAGGGCATCTCTGCTGCGGTTCTGCCGGCACCTACAACATCCTGCAGCCCGGGATTTCGGCGACGCTGCGCGACCGCAAGGTCAGGAATATCGAGGCGACCGGCGCTGAAATCGTCGCCACCGGCAACATCGGCTGCATCACCCAGATCGCCTCCGCCGCCAAGCTGCCGGTGGTGCATACGATAAAGCTGCTCGACTGGGCCTATGGTGGGCCGAAGCCCGAAGGCGTTCGCGAAGACAGGGTGGTTGTCGCGGCCGAGTGATCCGCCAGTCGCCTACTCCGCCGCCAGTCTGTCCGCGTGCCGTAGGTTGCCTGGTAGCGGGCGCGCTGGCGGCTGAGCGCCACCATCGTGTTGCGCAGCAGGATCGCCACGGTGATCGGGCCGACGCCACCAGGCACCGGCGTGATCCACGACGCGACATGCCTGACGCTCTCGGCATCGACGTCGCCGACGATGCGGCTCTCGCCATCCGGCCCGATTTCCGAATTGATGCCGATGTCGATGACGGCGGCGCCCGGCTTGACCATGTCGGCCTTGATCAGCCGCGGCTTGCCGACGGCGACGAACAGGGCGTCGGCGCGGCGTGCGTGTGCCGCCACCGAGCGTGTCATGTGATGGCAGACGGTTACCGTCGCGCCTTCGCTCATCAAAAGGAAGGCGATCGGCTTGCCGACGATCTCGGAGTGGCCGACGACCACCACTTCGAGCCCCTTGAGGTCGAGGCCGGTTTCCCTGAGCAGTTCGACCGAGGCAGCGGCAGTGCAGGGCGCCAGGTCGAGCTGGTTGTAGACGATGTTGCCGATCGACGCCGGATGCATGCCCTCGACGTCCTTGAGTGGATGCACCGCCGCCTGCAGCGTCTTGATCGGGATATGCACCGGCACCGGTCGCTGGATGATGATGCCGGTGACGCGCGGGTCGGCGTTGAGGCCGTGGATCGCAGCTTCGAGTTCGCCGGCAGTGATGTCGGCGCGAAAGCGCCTCTCCTCGAAGCCGATTCCGGCCAGCCCCGCCTTGGCGCGCTGGTTGCGGACATAGATGTCGACCGCCGCTGTGTCGCCGACGGTGATCGACACCAGCTTGGGCGGAAAGCCTTCGGCGGTGGCGATCGCCGCGTCCTCGCGCACGCTGGCGATGATGCGTTGGGCAACCGGGCCGCCCTTGAGATAGCGGCTGTCATCGGAGAGGGACATCGAGATAGGGCCTTTGTCTGGAATTTTGGCTGCCACATAGCAAAGGGACGGCGAAAAGGCAGCGCGAAAAGCGAACCGCTATGCCTGTCGCGCGACGTGCCGGCGAAATCTTCGTCAATTCTCGCTGGCGGAAACAAAAAGGGCAGCACGGCTTGCCGCGCTGCCCTTTCGTGACTGGCCGCATCCCCACACGGCCCGTCCCCCGTTGTTTATTCATCTGGCCTCAGAAAGCCAAAGCTAATGTCTTTCTAGACCAGATGATTCGTCGCGGCAATTATATCACCACCACCATTGTTCCGATATTCACGCGCTCGTAAAGATCGACCACATCCTCGTTGCGCATGCGGATGCAGCCCGACGACACCGCGCCGCCGATGGTCCAGGGCTGGTTGGTGCCGTGGATGCGGTATTCGGTCGAGCCGAGATAGAGCGCGCGTGCGCCGAGCGGGTTTTCCATGCCGCCGGCGAGATAGGTTGGCAGATAACGGCCCTTTGCGGCTTCGCGGGCGATCATCACCGCCGGCGGCCGCCAGTCCGGCCAGACCCGCTTGTTGGTGATCTTGTGGGTGCCGGACCATTCGAAGCCCGGCTTGCCGGTGCCGACGCCATAGCGCCGCGCCTTGCCGTTCTTCTCGACCAGATAGAGGAAATTCTCTCTCGTATCGATGACGATCGTGCCCGGCTTCTGCGGGCCGTCATAGGCGACTTCCTGCGGCAAATAGGCGGGATCGATCTGCGGCCGCATCACCATGCGCTTGGCCGGCGCCTGCACCGCTGCGGTGCGCAATTGATCCGGTTCGGCCTGGCGCCGGTAGCGCCGTAGCGGCTGCGCTTCTTGCCGGCTCTGCCGCACGATGCCCGGCGCATGGCCGAGCTGCAGCACCCAGGGCGCCGAAAGGTCGGGGCTGACCACCACCGGCGGCCTCTCGGCATAGCGGTCGTTGGCATTGGCGGCACCAGCGGCAAGCACGGCCGCGGCGCCGAACAGTGGGAACAAGAATATCTTCATCGGATCGCACCTTGATCGTCGAACATGCCGGGGCGCAAAGCCTCCCCGATTTCCGCGACATTGGGCGCGAAGCGGCAACCGAAACATGAATCGGAATGCGTAAAATGCCTGTCTGTCAGTAAAGCTTTTGGTGTGGTTACCGCCCGGTTCAGGAATCTGGTAAAGCCGCGGTAAAGGCCGCTTCAAAACGCGTTAACGCCAAGACACGAACGGAATTCCGCCATGGACGAAAAGACAGGTCTGCTTGCTGGTCCCGACGGCATCGCCCGCTGCTTCTGGCACGGCAACCTGCCGGATTATCTGCACTACCACGACCACGAATGGGGCCGGCCGGTCGCCGACGATCGCCGGCTGTTCGAAAAGATCTGCCTCGAAGGCTTTCAGTCGGGCCTGTCCTGGCTGACCATATTGCGCAAGCGCGACAATTTCCGCGAGGCCTTCGCCGGCTTCGATGTCGACAAGATCGCTGCCTTCACCGACGCCGATGTCGAGCGCCTGCTCGGCAATGCCGGCATCATCCGTCACCGCGGCAAGATCGTTTCGACCATCAACAACGCCAAACGCGCCCGCGAACTCATCGACGAGGCCGGCTCGCTGGCCGCCTGGTTCTGGAAGTTCGAGCCCGGCCCGGACGAGCGGCCCGAGATGGTCGACCTCGCCCATCTGCGCGCCAATCCGACGACGGCCGTTTCGGTCCGCATTTCGAAGGAGCTGAAGAAGCGCGGCTGGAGCTTTGTCGGCCCGACCACCGTCTACGCTTTCATGCAGGCGATGGGGCTGGTCAACGACCATCTCGAGGGCTGCGTCTGCCGGGAACCGGTCGAGGCGGAGCGGAAAGCGTTCAGGCGGCCGAAATAGCGGCTCAGGCGCCGCCGGCGCCGGCCAGGAAAAACCCGGCCAGGATGGCCGCCAGCGCGGCGAACACCGGATAGATCACCAGCAGGCCGGTCATCAGCACGTCGCGCATGGTCGGCCCGCTGCGCTGTTGCGCCGCGATCTCGAACAGTCCGGCGATTTGCTTCGTCGTTTTTGGCCCATAACCATCGGCCGGCCGCAGCCGGACCGGGGCGTCGCGTGCGCCGCTATCGATGATGTCAAACTTCTGTAGCGTGGCCATGGCCCCGAACCCCTTGTTTCGGCGCGCTTATCGGCCCGGATTGTGTCGGCACGATGCCGCGCGCATGGCGCAATTGTTTCAGCTTCTTTTTCTTGCCTTCTCCCCTTGTGGACCTGTTGCGCAGTCATGAGCAAAAGCTTGCGGCGGCGGGGTTGCGGCGGTTGTTCGCTTGTTTGCGGGGGATTTGACGTCTTGTTTGGGGTT
>NZ_JAMYMA010000032.1:0-45875 GCF_040318275.1 Mesorhizobium sp. M1217
CGCGAATGGTTCGAGGCCAAGACCCAGTTCGCCGTCGTCTTCGGCGAAAGGTTCGTCAGCCAATGACGAAACCGGCCTCGCGCACAGAATTCCTGACAGTTCCGAACTGCGAGGTCGCCACTCCAGCCTCTCGCGCGATCGCCGACACATTCGCGCCCGGCTTCAGCGTCGCCTCGATCAGCCGTGCCTTCGCTTGCGCCGACCAGCGCCGCAGACGCTGCGGGCTTGCCTCCGGTTCGGAACCGCCTCAAGACTTCTATCATCAGACATAGGCGCAGACATAGAAATTGACACCGCAAGCTCCACGCTCCTTCAGTGTCATCATCTCTCGCCCACCATCTGATGCCGCTCCAGATGAGATGGGCTCCGCACTTACACTAGATCGATCAGGCGCCTACCGTTGCAGTCATTGTCGGAACCACGACGATGTCGGACATAAGACACAGCGCTCAAAGTGATCGTATTGTTCTGAAAGATTTTCCTGGTTGGCACGACACATGCAAGTCCTATGCGCAAACGCACTGCCGCGCCGCCCAACTGAGAAGACCTCATCCCATGATCACGCTCGCCGAGCATGCGGTCGCCGCCGCAAACACTGAGCTTTCCCGAGCGGAAGGAAGCCTTTGCGCTTTCATTCTTCAGGTTGTACGGACATGACCGCGTTCGATTTCCGTCCAACTCTGAATGCTCCCGACGATGATCCCTATCTTTGGCTTGAAGATATAGAAGGCGAACGGGCACTTGACTGGACCGCCAGCCAGTCGGCCAGGACACTGGGGCACTTCGGTGGAACGCAGTTCGATCACGACCGTGAGGCCCTGACAGCGATCTTCGACCGTCCTGAAAAGATTCCCTTGATCACCCGACGCGGCCCGTACCTCTACAATTTCTGGCAAGATGCCGGAAATCCGCGCGGACTGTGGCGCCGGAGCACCCTTGCCGCCTACATGAAAGTTGAGCCCCAGTGGGAGCTACTGCTTGATCTGGACGCCCTCACGGCTAGCGACGGAGAGGACTGGATCTGGGGCGGCGCGTCCCTTGAGCCGGAGAGACGGGAAAGAGCCGTTCTGCGCCTGTCGCGCGGCGGCAGCGAGGCGGTCGTGCATCGCGAATTCGATCTGGAGTCTCTTAGCTTTGTCGCCGACGGTTTCAACCTCGCGGAGGCCAAGGGCGGCATTGAATGGCTCGACCCTGACACGCTTCTGCTTTCCAGTGCGCTTGGTGATGGCATGGCCACCCGTTGCGGCTACGCGCGCACCGTTCGGTTTTGGAAGCGTGGCGCGGATCCGCTCACCGCGCCGGTAATCTTCGAGACCGGTTCCGAATCCCTCGGGGTGTCCGGCCATCTGGACCGCACCGCCGAGAGCGAGCGCCTCTGGTTCATGGAGCAGTCGACCTTCTTTGAGAAGATCGGCCGAATCGGTGACAGGAGCGGGCCGAAGACGCGGATCGCCCTTCCTCGAGACGCCTCGTGGAGCGGCTTCGGCGACTGGCTGGCGGTAAAGCCGCGCAAGCCATGGACAGTGGGAGGGATGACCCATCCCGGGGACGCGCTGATCGGCATCTCGCTTTCCTCCTTCATCGCCGGCGAACGCAGTTTTGCCATCCTCTTTGAAACAGGCGACAGGCGCTCCCTGCAGTCATTCTTCTGGAATAACGGGAAGCTCATTATCTCCTACCTCGTCAACCTCGATCCGCGTTTGGAGATGTTCACCCCCGAGGGCCAGGAATGGACGCGCCGAGCGCTGGACACCGTACCCACCGAAGGGACTGTTCACCTTTGGTCGCTCGATGCTGAACCTCACGAGACCAACGGAGAGGTCCTCATTTCGGCTCAGGACCCGATCACACCGCCGAAGCGTCTCCTATTAGACCTCAATGCCGCAGCGCCTCTCGGCGCTCCAGTAATCGTGAAGCGCGACCCGGAGAATTTCGACGCATCCGGGCTGGTGGTGACGCGCCATGAGGCAGTCTCGACCGATGGTGAGATGATCCCCTATACGCAGGTCGGTCCGGCGAATGGGAACGGGGATGCCCCGGTTCACCTCACCGCGTACGGCGGGTACCGCAAATCGGTCCTGCCCCACTACAACTCCTCGCTCGGCAAACTGTGGCTTGAACGCGGCGGCACGTGCGTGGTGGCGAACATCCGGGGCGGCGGCGAGTTCGGCACCCGTTGGCACGAGGCGGGGCGCAGGGTGGGCAAGCGTCTCACTGATGTCGTGCGAAGAGGCATTACGCTGCCGAGGCGGATTGCCGCCCAGGGCGGCTCAAATGGCGGCCTTCTGATCGCCAATATGCTTCCCTGCTATCCTGAGCGTTTCGGCGCGCTGTTCTGCACCGTCTCGGTTATCGATATGCGCCGCTACACCAAGCTTTTGGCGGGCGCGAGCTGGATTGACGAATATGGCGATCCCGACAAGCCGGAGGAATGGATTTTCCTAAAGGAAATCTCGGCCTATCACGCCGCGACGCCGGGACAGCCGTATCCACCGATCTGCTTGCCACCAGGAAGCGGGACGACCGGGTCCACCCGGGCCACGCGCGTAATATGGCCGCAAAGCTGCAGGCTCTTGGCTATCCCGCCTACTTCTACGAAGCCCGGCGCGGGCGGGCACGGCTCCGGCAAGAACAATCGGGAGCAGGCCGCATTCATTGCCCTGGGCAC
This sequence comes from Mesorhizobium sp. M1217, assembly GCF_040318275.1. NCBI lineage: Bacteria > Pseudomonadati > Pseudomonadota > Alphaproteobacteria > Hyphomicrobiales > Phyllobacteriaceae > Mesorhizobium > Mesorhizobium sp. M1217. The sequence continues at coordinate 2,669 of NZ_JAMYMA010000032.1, forward strand.
CAATTTCCTTCGCAGTGCGATCGGCTGGCAAGCCGATGGCCTTCGATAGGTGGACGGAGACAAAGGGCAACGTTCAACAAGTGAGTACTGGTCGACGATTGCGAGCACGGCGCAAATAAAATGTGCGCCGTCCCACGCAAACTGCGCATGAGCGCTCCGTCGATTCCAGCAGGATTTTTCATAATGCATCGCATCATTTCTGAAGAGCAAGGAGAGAATAGCATGGAGAAAAAGCGAATGGGCGTGGCGCGGGGAGTAACAGCGGCCGTCATCCTCATTGTGGCGGGACAGCAGGCCGTCGCGGCGGACCTTGCGCACCCCGCGTGCGTCCCGCAGGCAGGAGCCTCGGTCACGGAAGCGCCAAGCCCTTGGCAGATCCGCCTGCGGGCGTTGGGGGTCGTCACAGAGGATTCGGGCTACGTCAATGCAGTGCCCGGCTCGGGTCTTTCTTATTCAAACACGGTGACGCCGGAACTCGATATCTCCTATTTCTTCACGGACAACATCGCTGCCGAGCTCATACTCGGCACCACCTATGCAAATATCGAGGGCCAAGGAACGATCGGCGGGCTTGGCAATATCGGCAAGGTTTGGCTGCTGCCGCCTACGCTCACATTGCAGTATCATTTTACCGATTTCGGCGCATTCAAACCATATGTCGGTGCCGGCGTGAACTACACGATCTTTTATAACCAGGAAGTCGGCAGTGCAGGTGCTCTCCATGTTAAGAACACGTTCGGCACCGCGCTGCAGGTCGGGTTCGACTACATGGTGGATCAGCACTGGGGCGTCAACTTCGACGTGAAGAAGGTTTTCCTCAAGCCAGACTTCGACGTCACCGTGGACGGCGCGAAGCTGACGGGGAAGGCGGACCTCGATCCCTGGTTAATAGGCGCAGGTGTCACCTACCGCTTCTGATACGCAACGCGGCCTGGCAGACGGTCTATGGCTGGTTTCGAGAGCTGGCGCGGCGGTTTCTGTTCCAGACCGTCCACGATGTGGCGCTGATGCTGGATCGTGAGCGGGCCGGATTCGAGGCGAGCCCGTCGGCGGCGGTGATCGACAGCCAGTCTGTCAAGGCTGGCGCAAGCTGGAGCAAGGGGTTACGACGCCGGAAAGAAGATCATCGGACGCAAGCGCCATATCGCAGTCGATACGGATGGGCGGCTGTTGATGGTCAACCTGACGCCGGCCGATATCTCCGAAGCTCAGGCGATTTTGGATGGTATCCGCCAGCGCTGGCCCTGGGCGAAGCATCTGTTCGCCGACGGCGCTATGATCGGCTAAAGCTCATGGAGAAGGCCGCCCATCTGGACTTCGTGGTTGAGATCATCCGTCGATCCGATGACCAGACGGGCTTCGAAGGCTTGCCCGACGCCGGGTCGTCGAGCGGACCTTCGGCTGGATGATCCGATGGCGCCGCCTCGTGCGCTTCTACGAGCAGCGCCTCGACCTCTCTCACGCAATGATCCTTGTCGCAATGGGCGCAAACCTCATCCGCCGAAACGCTCATCCTTGAATTTCAAAAACGGACTCTTAGCGCCGGCTCAGAAAAGGATTCTTCTCATGCACATCCTAGAAACGCAGCGTCTAATTCTAAGGCCGCCGTCGCATAGCGACGAGCTTCTCCTACATGGACTTCATAGCGATCCGTTCGTGGTAAACGCCGTGATGAAAGGAGTCTATCCGACATTAGAGCAGTCGAAAGCTGAACTGCTTCATTTGATCAATCATTGGCAGCGCAATCCTTTCGGCTTATGGATCGTGTTCGTCAAAGATGAAGGCCAAGCCAGAAAATTCGCTGGCTATTGTGGATTGAGGTGTATCGACCCGGATCTGCCCGCAGATCCGAATAACGTGGAATTTGTAACTCGCCTCCACCTTGCGGCCTCCGGGAAAGGGATCGGGGTCGAGGCCGGCAGGGTAGTAGTCAAATTTGCTTTCGAGCATTTAAAGCTTGATAAAGTGAACTCATTCATTCTTCCGAATAACACGCGCTCTATACTAATGTGTGTTAAGATTGGGTTTTTCTATTTAGGAGACGTCATTTATAATAACGTACTGATGAAATATTTTGTCATTTCTCCAGGAACACTTGTGGAGGAAGATAGCTTACTCGTTTGGAATACAAATAATGACACATAAGTAGTGGAAGCCTAATCAGGAAAGATGCGCCGATTGGCTGCTTGACCACCAGCATGCGGCGATCTGTCGATGGTGCGGAGATCGTCTCGCCACAGATGCGATTGGCCTCAAATGTCGTGCCAAGTGCTGGCAGTCGGCGGATTTCAGGTGGCGCTGACGGTTTAGATCCAATATCATCCCGTCCCGTAAAGGTCGGGACGGACTATCGACGCCGGAGCGAAAGCTTCCAGTTCCGGGAGCGTCCCGGAACTGGCGGCAGCAGCGCCAATATTCCATCACCACGTGGGCATCAGACTTGCTAAAGTTTGAAGCGACGGCTGCTGCGAAATGACCGAGCTGAGGCTTCAGGGGTCAAAGCCGATCGCGCAGATTGCCGCGTCTTCCGAACCTGAAGCACGGCTCCAGCTCGGCGCGTGTGAGTTTACAGAATGCCGGTTCCGTAATGCCGTGTGTGGGCGGCGTCGAGAATGCGGTTGACCAACCTTGAGAGGCTGTGTCCGGCGGTCCTCGGGCCACGACATAGGAGGCCCATATCGAGTGACGGATCGTGGTTGATCTCCAAGACAAAGGCTGGCCGGAGCGATCAATCCGGAGGTCGACGCTGGCGTAGTGCGGCAAAGGCAGGCACGGAAGGCCGCAACCGAAATGTCCCTCAGCACCGCCTTTAAGGCTGTTTCCGATTTGCGCCAGACAAATTCTCCGCGGCGCCGCGACCGCCACGTGCTTCGCTTCCCAAGTCATGAGACGCGTTTCGCGATCACCGAAGTTCTGCTCTACCAGAGGCGACACCTCAATCTCTGCGTTTCCAAGCAGCGCGACGGTGATCTTTCGCCCCTCAATGTATTCTTCCACGAGAGCATCCTGCGCAGACTGGGTGACCGTCATCTCTACGGCCTGTTTCAGTTCGGCGGGCTCATGGATGAATTGCAATCCGCGGCTGTTATATTCGTGACGCTAGGGCGAGCGAATAATTTTCGGCCACCCCCCCAGCCAGCTGCCGGCCGCGATGCCGCCCGAGGACAGCGCAGAGTAGATCGACAGCGTGCGCCCAGCGCCCCAGCGTGGGCTCGACAACTGCACGCTCACATCAAGCCTCGTCCAGGTGACGACCCACCCGGCACCGCCAAGTGTTAGGGCAACAGTCGCCACTACCAAGGAGATCGAAAAAGCAAGAGACAGGCAACAGATCGCGCACACAATGCAGGCCAGTATCGTCAGCCGCTCCTTGTGACAACGATCGTCTTAGCATGCTATTGGAGGATGCCGGCGCATAAGGCGCCCACCCCAAATCCAGCCATCAGAATCCATAAGCGACTGATCCGCCCCGCATCTGATCACGGGCGACCAAGGGCAGCAGAGCCAGTATCGAGATGCTCGTCAAGCCAAAAAGCGCGCCTCGCGCGATTGCGGCCTTGATTTCTCCCGACAGTGTGAAGCGCGCACCGTCATGGATAGCCGTGGTCAACGACTCCGGGCGAAGAGGCGAAGAGCGGCCACTCCACTTGCAACGCCTTATAACCCCCAGCATTGTCATGTAGGTCACCGTCGCTAAGGCGAAAGCGTCAGCGGTCCGAGGAACGCAACCACAATGCCGCCTAGGGCGGGGCCAATGCTGCGGACGGCGTTATATCCAACCGAGATCAGCGTGACCGCGGCTGGAACTTCCCGCTTTGGCAGGATATCGCCAACGGAGGCGTGCCAAGCTGGATCAGTGAAAGCCGCGCCCCATCCAGCCAAACAGCTGAATGCGAGGATCACCCAGGAACTGTAAAGCCCCATCCCAACAAGAGCAGTCAGCATGATCGAAGACGCAGCAATCAACCACGTACCCCTACCGGTGAAGCCCGGTGAAGGCCGGTGAAGTCCTCGCCGGAGGCGTACTCAACCACCAGCCAAGTGCCATGACAATGCGGCGGCTGAAATTATCGGTAATAGCGCCGGCGAAGATCGACAGGAGGAACACCGGCAGCGTCGTGGACGTTTGCACCAGGGCGACCATCACGTCCGAGTTGAGATGGTGGCCATCAGCCAACTGACGGCGACGGTCTGAATCAGCCAGCCCAAGCTTGAGACTTGCGCGGCAAGCCATACCGCTCGGAAAGTGGGATCTCGGCGCGGCGCGAATGTCGCCGACGAAACCGAGGCCTCGTTTCCACGCTCCACTCTGCTCATTCGGCCGAGTCCCTCTTCTGTATACAGGTCCGCGGCCGATGTGATGTAGGCAATATGCTCTAAAGCCTTGCCCATCGTCGATGCCTGCTCACACACCTGAGACCCCGTATTCGATCCGAGAGAATTAGAGTCTCACTTACGAGGCATTTGAAAGGGGGCCGGATCGCGAAAGCGGCCTAGTACGTTCTCACTTATGTGTGCGACATTGTTAACATAGTCGGCGTGCGGAAGACTGCTGCCCCAAGCGATCGATCCTACAGAAAACACTGCGCCGCCTGCGGGTGTCTCAAAGAATGTCATATCGGCACGAATCGGGTCTTTTGGAGCATCATTCCACAGTCCGGTGAAATAGCTAAGCCCGCTGGGTCCGCGTGCATACGAACTACCATGCTGCTCGGAAGCGGCGACCACAAGCGCGTGACGCGGCGTCCCTAGCTCCACATTAGCTATGTCAATTTCGAGTCCAGCGGCTCCGCCGAATATGCCGAAGTCACCGATGACATCTTCTGTAACACCCGCGAAAATGAAGCGGGCTCGAGCATCATCACTGGCGGCGAGGCGGCGATAATAGCTGCCGCGGTCGAAGGCCTCGGCCAGGTATCCGACGCCTACCAGCGCCTGTTCGGGTCTGCCCAGATGTTCTGCCCATGCGCCGCAGGGGCGACCAGTGAAGCTGCTATGGACGTCACCGGCACTGACCCGGCCTTGTTTGGACCTGCGCCGCCTAAGTTCAACCAAGCCATTCCGTTGGGGATGGAAATCGATCGTGTGACCAAACCCGTTACCACCGAGGTACATGAGCCGTCCGCCCCTTGCGAGAAAGCCATCTAGGGCCTGCAGCATCGTTAACGACCAATACTCAGGATGGCTTCCCGTCACAAGCACGCGGCAACCATCCAGGGCTGCCAAACCTTCGCGGTCCAGGTCTTCGTCCGTCAGGACTTGGTGATCTGGGGCTGCCCGGGCCAGCCAGCCGAGAAGGCAAAGATCGATCTGAAAATTCCACAGCCAGCCTCCAGGCTGCATATTCAATACTGGCCGGCGCAAAGATCCAATCCACCGGCCACTGCCATCGTCGTGCGCATCATAGAGCGATTTACCAAGCCCCGGCAGTTCAGTAGCCAGAAGGTCGAGCGGCGTGTAGAAGCAGCCAAGGCAACCCAGTCCATACTCTATTCTCTGCTGCTGGGTTACCATGTTGACGTAGGCCGTATAGGTTGCGGTCGGTGCCAGAAAGGCGACATCTCCGACAGCATCGGCAGACTTCCGTACGAAAAACGGTACAAAAAACTCCGCATCCCCGCCCCGCAACCGGGCCGCATAGCAACCGCTCGGCCAGTCAGTCGGAACGGTAAGCCGCAGGTCTTCCTGCCAGCCCGGGCTTTCGATATCGTCGTGGTGAAAATGGGCCGCACTGTACTGTTCTGGTGCCTGGCGCCAATCCGTCGTTGGGCTTTCCCAAAGCAATCCCTGGACGGCGCGGGTGGGATGATTTACGCACACGCCGTGGTGGCCGAAGTCAGATTCATCCCGAACCATTTCTGACGCTGGCTCACTCAGCAGATTCCAATCCGCTAGGCATGGCCAACGCAAAGGGTCGGTTGGCCTGCGTGATGCCAAAACGGTGAGTTCGTCGATTGACAGCGCCGCAGCCAAGATGCGGGGACGCTCGATCTTTCCATTAAAGTGATGGCAAGGAATTCCATTTTCATCGAGACCGGCCGCTATGAGCACCCCGCCATCGCCGCGCTCGGGCGGGTCCACATCGTCAACGGTTAGCCAATTTGTGCCAACATCGTCATGCGTCCCGGAAGCGAGGCTTTGCACAAAAATGTGCAATTGTCGGCGTTGGTGGTTATAGCTCAGCGCAATGAAGCTCCAGAGCCAAAGAGGCAATGGCCCAACAACGCGGTAGATCCGCGGTTCATTTGGACCCCCAAGTATCGCGGCCAAGCAGCCGTCAGCCTCCAGCCGTAAGGCTATCCCCCCGAGCCCTCCGGAAGCTAAAGTACTGATTACGCAGCGCGGCTGGCCGCCAATAAGTGTAGGCATAACGTATGCGCACACGGTTACGGACGCAAGATCTTCAAACCGGTGTGATCCGGCGACCTTGACATAGGAACCAGCAAAAATGGGTTTTTCGCTTCCGGGATAACGCTTTGCCTCCGGAACGGGGATGACGGGCGGCTGGAACGGCGGCATCTCCGGTCCAGCATCAAAGCCGAGCAGCCTGACGAAATCGCAGTCGAAGCTATCGAGGTTCAGGCAACTAACCGCGAACCCTAAACTCTCGCCAGTTTTTACACTGGTACGGTCAGCGTAAGCCAAGATTACAGGGCGATCAGGCATTATCGTGCTCCTCCGGCAGCGTCCCGATGAGATCTCGCCAACGCTGTTTGAAAACCCAGCGCTCAACATCTTCGCGCGAATGAAAACTCGTTGGCGCCGTCTCGGTGGCATGCCCGTCTGGAGACCAGCGAGCTGCGCGCCATTCACTAAATGGCTTGGTCATGATGGTGAACCATTTGCCAGCCATCGGCTGGGAACGCATAACGTCCAAAATAAAGCGCAGATCGGCACTATGTCGCCCAAACGGCGCGTCCAGAAATTCCCGCAGTAAGTCAGAACGCCGGTCAAAGATACCTAGAGCGGCGCGAGCTGCGGCCATACCAGCCGTCTCAAGGGAGGACTCAGGCTGAGTTCTCATGAACTCAGGGCGAAGAGAGTTGTTTGTCATAACGATCATCCCGAATGGCGGTCTCAAGGCTCACGTCGTGCTGTGCGGGTCAAGACAAATAGCTCAACACGCATGCTCGGACTGCGTTAACATCGAGACCGCGCATGCGTGGGATGACCCCGGGCAAGACTTTCTTGCAATATTCGAACACCCGTCGACTTAGAGTGTTCAGCTCATGCAGCAGGGTCAAGCCAGACCTTGGTGACTTCAATCTCTTGCGCCGGGTGCATAGCATAACCCCTTACGTGCTTCGTCGAATGGTTATACAATGACACCCAAAAGGGCTGAATGATTATACCGGAATCCTGCAGCAGCGTCTCAACATCCTTCATAATCTCTTTGCGCTTCTGAGGATCCGGCACTTTCAGTGCTGCGTCGAGTTTCTCATCGAACTCTGGGTTTGACCATCCCGACTCATTCCATGGTGTCCCGCCCCGATAGGCAAGTGCCAGATTTTGCACACCAAGCGGCCTCATATTCCAGTTTGTTGTTGAAAGTGGGTACTCCAACCACCCGTTCCAGAAAGTGGCCGCCGGTATAACCGTACGCTTCACCTTGAATCCGGCGTCGTGCAACTGGGCGGCAATAGCATCCGCGAAATCCTTAAGCCAATCTGTGTCGGCGCTGATGATCTCGTGCTCGAAGTCCATCTGGCCGGCTTCGGTCATGAGGCGCTTGGCAGCTTCAACATCCCTTTTCTTTTCTGGAACTGGGTAATATTCAGGGTGCAGCGGTGCGACATGATAATTCGCAGCGACCGTGCCGTAGCCGTTGTAGGCTATTTGTAAAATAGTATCGTTATCGACTGCCAGCTGCAGCGCATTGCGCACCCGCGGGTCGTCATAGGGCTTACTGGCAACGTGGGTGCGGCACACGATCGTTGCCGCTGTTTTCGCTTCAGACTTCACCAAGCCGAGCTTATCGAGGATTGGCACCTGATTGGGGATGGTCTGGGCGTTCGCATCTATTTCTCCGGATTCGAAAGCACTTTGAACAGCGGAGGGGTCGCTGCCATAGTCAATAAATTGCACCTCGTCCAGATGGGCTTCTCCGCCCCACCAAGTTCCGTTGGTTCGACGCTTTAGGACCGCCTTTTGGCCGACGTCCCATGACACCAGTTCAAATGCTCCTGTGCCAACGGGACGGGTTATGAGATCCGCCCCGCTCTTTTCGAAGTCCCTGTGCACAATTAGCGCCGGGTAGTCTGTAAATGCGGGAACAATCGTAATATCTGGTTTGTTCAGCGTAATCTTAACCGTATACTCGTCAACTTTTGTAATAGCGCCATCTGCCGATTTATTTGTTTTATCGTCGATGAGCGAACTCATGCGCGCGGCCATTGCATTTCCAGGCACATCTCGCTCGCACCAACGGGTTAGATTGAACAACACATCCTCCGCGATGAAGTCATCTCCATTGTTCCATTTAACCCCCTTCCGCAAATGCAACATGTATTCTGTTGCGGTATCATTTATTTGCCAGCTTTCAAGAAGCCGCGGTTCGAAGGTAAATTCGTTGGTGTACTTGACTAATGGTTCAATGAAGTGTCGGGTTACGTTGGCATCTAGGTCTTCTACACGCGGGTCCTTTGGAGGATTAACCACTGCGGCAATGCGCAAAGTCCCCCCCTTCTTGGGCGTTTCTTCGGCTTGCGCCGGAGGTACGGCGTTCAGCATCAGGTATGCCGTTGCTGTCGACGCGCCAAAAATGGAAGCGAGCGCGAGAAACTCGCGGCGGTCCACCCTCCCCTTTTTTGCGTCTTCGGCCAGGCTATCGAACAGTTTAGGCATAGGTTTGCCAAGCTTGGTAAAATATTTCATCTAAACCTCCCAAGAACTGGTCCCACGATTGTTTGCCAGCATGTCTCACAGCTCAAAAAATCGCCCTCTGATCAAGCGAGGATTATGAGCGGCATGCCGACAATAGGGAGCAGCGGACGTTTTGAGAATGCGTAAAATTTTTTGCTTGACTTGAATGCAATTTATGTCGCTCACATTCGTGAGCAAGATGGGAAGGGCCAAGCGACTTTATCGCGGGCGGAGTTGGCCGATGGTGGAAGAGCGATTGAGCCCAGCGGGACGTGGCGCTCGTGGTCCGGCTGAGAACGTCGGAATGAAGTCTGACGGATATAGTTTGATACGAGATTGAACCGACAGGCGGATACATCCGCGCCCGAGTTCCCAAGTTAGTATGTTAAGGCGTTGTCGGGCTTTAGGGTCATCCCACGCCGGTTATGGTGAGACTGGCGTCTTGTCAATCAATAGGGAGACGAAGCGTAGGACCGTGGAGAAGCACGTGCGCGCCGATGAGCTTTGGCTGTCGCCAAGTGGCTTCTCCCGGCTCAATCGCCCGCCACGGGCAGTGCGAAAGAAATTCCTTGGGTATTGCACGTCGCTCCTAGCGGTAAGACCGCGCTGGCGTAGGCGGTTCCGGCACTTCCTACGCCTTCAATAGTGTCTCCTATTGATGAGCTGTTGGCGAGATGCCGAGCCGGGCCAGTGGAGGCTTTGCCGAATCCACGATGATATCAGCTCTTCTCTGGTGGACGGCCTTGTCGAGAAGGCCTTAATTGGGGCACCAACGCACTCCTCCTAGCCTTGCCATCGGTTCCGTAGCATTCCTACCTGCGGCGCGGCAATCAACGTGAGAGCGCGTCTCTCCCAGATTGTCGCGCTATACCTACCGCATTATTGAGAAAGGCACCTTAACGCTACCATCCGTCGCGGCCGTAAGCAGCGGCGGGTGCATCCACCATCAATGTACGTGTAGCCTCGTTCACTTCTTCAAAGTCAGTCGGCATGGGCAAACTCTTGCAAGGTAGAACCGCTTATAGACGGCACCCTCGATACCACGCCATCGCATCGCCTCGATCTTGTGGAATGGACCCCGCGGACCGTCGAACTAATCGGGCATGTCGTACGTCGTCTCAAGCATGCCGAGCAATCGACGGAGGCATCGATACCTGAAGGCAAACGCTGCGCCTGAACAGTCGTATCAAAACGGCGGGGCAGATTGCAGACTGGCAACCATAAAGACTCGACTGGCTTAGCCTTGCGGTCGCTTGGCAGATGTTGGATCTCCACGCTTGCGCAGTTGGATTCATGTGCGCAATGGAGCCTTCTGCAGGCCTTCCCCTAAAGGGATTGACGGTCGTGCCGTGACTCGCGAGGCGCCCGAGCGTCGCGAAACCTCTCTGGCCACTGTAACTGACGATGATATGCCTATCGTGCAAGCCGCTGGAACTCGCACGCCATGACGTGATGCGTATTTTGCAAAGGGGCCGCTTCAAAGACAAAGAGCACGTGCATTTAGGTACACGATCGCGGAGTTGCGACATGAAGCGAGTCTATATCAAATGCGATCTTTTCCGGCTACGGAACCGACGCCACATGGTCTATTGCGGACGTGGAAGGGCCAAAGGGAGCGGTGGGTTGAGCCACCTCGCCGGCACCACATCACGGAGCATGATCGGCACTCTTGTGAACCCATTCGAATGCAATAAAGCAACGAGAAGATACCGTAGTCGTCCGCGGCGGGTCACCCTACTCCGACACTTTGTTCTAACCGGTATGCGAATTTACATTCAGGTTCTGTGGCCGCGGCCGTTTTTGAGGTATGGCTTAGCAAGCAATTCTGCAGAATGGTTTTCAAGCAGCATACATGGACTGGAACCGCGATACCTATGGAGGGCTTTGATCTCCGAACCATTGTCCTTGGGACCCCTGGCTAGGTGTGGGCCGACAATGAATATGTGAATAATTCCGGGAGGTTGACTTGCTGAATTTCGTTCTCCGCCGCCTGGGTGCAATGGCGCTGACCATGGTCGCGCTAACACTAATCGTGTTTTACCTAGTCAATTTGGAGCCTAATCTTAAAAAGCTTGCGCTAAATCAGACCAACAATCGCGCCAGCGCCGTCGATGTTGAAAAATGGCTGCTGGCGAACAATTTTCGGGAGCCATTCTTCAAACGATACGGCCAGTGGATCGGAATCTGGCCGAAGGATCCCAGCTTCAATTCCATCACTGGCAAGCCAATGCTAAGATTCGGCTTCTGTCCCGAGCCTGAGACCCGCCAGTTTGCGGGCGTGCTCCAGGGGTATCTCGGTTGCTCGACCAAGTTCAGGACCGCTGTGGCAGCAAAGATCCAGCCAGCCTTAGTGGCCACTGCCAAGCTGATGTTCTGGGTGATGGTCACCGTGATTCCGATTTCACTGCTGATGGGCATTCTTGCCGGCATGCGGGAGGGAACACCCACCGACAGGGTACTTTCAGTCGTGTCAATTGTGACAACGGCCACGCCCGAATACGTATCGGGCGTCATCTTCACAGTGATCTTCGCCTCCTGGTTAGGATGGTTGAACGGCTCGTCGGCGTCGGCAACAGCACAAGGCCTCACCTTCTACAACTTCACCCTGCCGGTTATAACCATGGCTATTTACGATATCGGCTACATCGCTCGGATGACGCGCGCTTCCATGGTCGAAGTGATGACGCAGCAGTATATTCGCACTGCGCGACTAAAGGGTCTGTCCTTCTCAAGGGTGGTCATCAAGCACGCGCTGCGTAATGCATTAATTACCCCTTTCACAGTGATCATGCTGCAGTTTCCATGGCTGCTCACGGGTGTGGTAATCGTCGAAACGATGTTCCGCTACCAAGGTTTCGGCTTTATCTTGAATGAGGCGGCGGCGAACAATGATATCGATATGCTGCTAGGCTGCTCGCTGGTGTCAGTGGCCCTCGTGATGGTCACGCAACTAATGTCGGATATCGGCTATGCCTATCTAAATCCACGCATTCGGGTACAGTAGGGCATTCATATGCAAGTTGAGACCATAGGATGGTTCTACACCTCAATCGGCGTTTTCAGCCGGTTTTGGCCGGTCTGGCTCGCAATGGCGATCTGGCTGCCGCTCAGTTTCCATTTTCGTGACAAACTCGGGCTTTACGGAGATCTCTTCAAAACAGGGATAGGGATCGCTGGCTTTGTTATCTGCCTGTTCTGGCTGCTTACGGCCGTGTTTGCACCAATTATCGCACCATTCGATCCTGTCAGCCAGGTGGCGGTCATGAAGGCGGTGCTACCCGGAACCGCTATGCCTGACGGCAGCGGTATCTACTATTTCGGCGGCGACACGCTAGCGCGAGACGTATTCAGCCGCATGATCTATGGCAGCCGCATCGTAGTGGCCATCGCGCCGCTTGCGACCGCCTTCGCACTAATAACGGGCGTCGGCCTGGGACTGCCGGCGGGGTACTACGGCAAAGGTATCGATTCCGTCCTGTCCTTCCTCGCCAACATGCTAATGGCGTTTCCGGTGATCCTTCTCTTCTACCTTTTGGTAACACCCGAGGTGCGCGAATTGTCTTTCGATAACTGGTTCAGCAATATGACCGGAGTCGGGATCTCTATCCCGCGAGCGCTAGCCTCTTTGATCTTTCTATTTCCGATTATCTTCTTCAGCGTCTTAGTCTGGACGCGCTACAAGAACCGACCGGACCGCCTATACTTATTGCTTGGCCTGACTTTCGTCATCGGCGGATGGGTCTATGCCGGGCTCATCTTCGATGCAGATCCTCTCGGCATTATGCAAATCAGTTCCAATGAACTTAATATATTCGTCGGGGTGGTGCTCGGGTCTAGCCCCGGCGTATTCCGCATCGTGCGTGGCCTGGTGATGGACATCAAGACGCGCGACTATGTGGCGGCGGCGCAGACGCGCGGTGAATCGCCCTGGTACATCATGCTGTGGGAGATCCTGCCCAATGCACGCGGGCCGCTAATAGTCGACGCTAGTCTGCGCATCGGCTACACGACCATTCTACTTGGAACGCTCGGCTATTTTGGGCTTGGAGTGCCCCCGGATAGTCCCGACTGGGGGACGGCTATCAAGGACGCCTCGCGAGTACTGCGCTCCTTCATCCACCCTGCGCTGCCGCCCAGCATTGCGCTGATGTCGTTCGTCCTAGGGCTTAATCTGCTGGCTGACGCGCTACGCGAGCAATCGATGAAAGACTGAATTGCGGGTTTCGACCCGGCCGCCGCCTGCTAAAGGGGTGCATGACAAACCAAGGATTGGAGCGACCCATGAATGAGGCAGTTCGAAATCCCGCAGAACCGATCATTGAGATCGAAAACCTGTCGATCTCCTTCTTCACCCGCAAGGGCGAGATCCCGGCGGTCATGGATTTTTCCTGCACCGTCATGCCCGGCGAGGCGATGGGCATCGTCGGCGAATCCGGCTGCGGCAAGTCGACCGTGTCGCTCGGCATCATGCGCGACCTCTCCAACATCGGGAAGATCGTCGGCGGCAAGATCAAGTTCCAGGGCAAGGACATGGGCGAGCTCTCCGACGAGGAGTTGCGCTCCATTCGCGGCAACAAGATCGCGATGATCTACCAGGAGCCGATGGCGAGCCTGAATCCGGCGATGAAGGTCGGCCAGCAATTGATGGAAGTGCCGCTGATCCACGACAAGGTGTCGAAGGAAGAGGCCCATAAACGCGCGCTTGACATGGTGCGCGCGGTCAAGCTGCCTGATCCCGAGCGCATGATGCGCTCCTATCCGCACCAGCTCTCGGGCGGCCAGCAGCAACGCATCGTCATTGCCATGGCGCTGCTGTCGAAGCCGGCGCTGCTGCTGCTCGACGAGCCGACGACGGCGCTCGACGTGACGGTGGAGGCCGGCATTGTCGACCTGGTCAAGGGGCTCGGCGAGAAGTTCGGCACGTCGATGATCTTCGTGTCGCACAATCTCGGTCTGATCCTGGAGACCTGCGACCGCATCACGGTGATGTATTCCGGCGAGGCGGTCGAGACCGGCAAGATCAAGGACGTGTTTGACCGCATGCGCCATCCCTACACGCAGGGGCTGTTCCGCTCAATCCCGCTGCCCGGCGCCGACAAGAATTCACGACCGCTGATCTCCATTCCCGGTCAGCTGCCGCTGCCGCACGAGCGGCCCAAGGGCTGCAATTTCGGCCCACGCTGCCACCATTTCGTCGAGGGTCTCTGCAACGCCGGCGAAATCCCGATGATCGAGGTGGGCGGGCACGACGGCCATTTCTCGCGCTGCGTGCGCTTCAACGAAATCGACTGGGATGCGCTGCCGCCCGGGGCCAAGAAGGTCAACGAGCGCGTCGTTCCCGGCGCGCCGGTGCTCAAGATCGAGGATCTGCGCAAGTACTACAAGGTCGGCGGCAGCGAGGTCTTCGGCTCCAGCGAAGGCCGCGTCGTCAAGGCCAACGAGACGATCTCGTTCATGGCGCGCGAGTCCGAGACGGTCGCCATCGTCGGCGAATCCGGCTGCGGCAAGTCGACCCTGGCAAAGGTGCTGCTCGGGCTGGAAACGGCAAGCTCGGGTACCGTGACGCTCGGCAACAAGCAGATCCAGTCGACCAGCATCGAGAAGCGCAGCGTCGACACGGTGTCGTCGATCCAGATGGTGTTCCAGAATCCGTTCGACACGCTCAATCCCAGCCATTCGGTCGGTTCGCAGATCATCCGCACGCTGGAGAAGTTCAATGTCGGCAAGACGGTTGCCGATCGCCGCAAGCGCATGCTGGAACTGCTCGACCTGGTGAAGCTGCCGCGGGCATTCGAAACCCGCAAGCCGCGCCAGCTATCGGGCGGCCAAAAGCAGCGCATCGGCGTGGCGCGCGCCTTTGCCGGCGACGCCAAGGTGGTGGTGGCTGACGAGCCGGTCTCGGCACTCGACGTGTCGGTGCAGGCGGCGGTGACCGAGCTGCTGATGGACATCCAGCGCAAGAACAAGACGACAATGCTGTTCATCAGCCATGATCTGTCGGTCGTGCGCTACATCGCCGACCGCGTCGTGGTCATGTATCTCGGCTATATCGTCGAGCAAGGCACGACCGACCAGATCTTCGCGCCGCCCTACCATCCCTATACCGAGGCGTTGCTGTCGGCGATTCCGATCGCCGATACCAGCGTGGTCAAGCGGCACATCGTGCTGGAGGGCGACATTCCCTCGGCGATGAACCCGCCTTCCGGCTGTCCGTTCCAGACCCGCTGCGGCTACAAGAAGCTGGTGCCTGACAATCTGTGCGAAACCAAGGTGCCGCCGGTCAAACATCTCGGCGATGGCCATATGAGCCTGTGCTGGCTGTCCGACGACCTGCTAGCGACGATGGAGCCGGTGATCAGTTTCCGCGCGCAAGTATTTGAGGATGTTTAGAATAGAGCTGTCGTGCGCAGCCAGCCGATGAGAAGGTCGAACGGAGCATGAACATCATGCGGCGTGGTGCGTAACCCGAGCCGGCAGTCCGAGCGACGGCCATTTTGCCGGGAGGCGGATCATGTATGTGCGCCTCATTGTCTTCGACCATCGATTCGAGCTCTCGTCCCGGAACAGTTCTTTTTTCGACGCCTTTTAAGACCACGCGTCGAGACTTGTTTGCACAAGAAACGATGGCTCAGGACTGATCCAAAGGGGTTTTGCGGGTCAGATGGCGGTGGTAAATGACGCCTCTGTGGCCACCCAGGTATAAACTGGGTTTAAGACCGGCGAAACCTTTTGTGACTTTTCGGAACAATAGCTGGGTCCTATTATCATGGTAGGGGTTCCTGGCCGGCTGGCGAACCTCTTATGCTCCTTTTTGAGAAGATGCGATGATGGATGTTGATGCTCCCGTAGTTCGGCGCCGCGGCGGGCGTTCGTCGGTTGTGGCCGCTCGGGAGGCGGAGAAGAGGCCTCGTGTCTCGACGATCAAGTATGGCATTCGACCCGTCGAGGTCGTTTCCGTGGAACAGTTAGAGCGCATTCACCAGGCTTCACTTGCGATCCTGCGCGAGATCGGGATCGAATTCAGGGACGAGCCTGCTCTCAGGCAATGGAAGGAGGCCGGCGCCGACGTGCAGGGTCAGCGCGTGCGCCTTGAGGGCGAGATGGTTATGGAACTCATCTCCAAGGGCCCTTCGCGTTTTGGAATGACCTCTCGGGATCCCTCACAGCGTTTCGAGATCGCGCCAGACACAATGACCTTCGGCGCCATGCAGGGCGCGCCAAACATTCGCGATCTTCAGGGTGTGCGACGCGCATCCACGATCGAGGATCTGCGAAACATGAACCGGCTGACGCAGATGCTGCCCGGGTTCCATATCGCGGGCGGGTTCACATGCGAGCCGACCGATATCGCTGTTCCCTGGCGCCATCTGCACATCAACCATTCGAGCCTAGTGGAAACGAACATGCCCTTCTTCGGTCTGACGACCGGGCAGCAGCGTGCCGAGGACTCGATCGCCATGGGGCAGATCGTCCACGGCAAGGCATTTATGGATCAGAACGCGGTGATGCTCGGTCATGTGTCCGGAAACTCGCCGCTGGTCTGGGATTCGACCATGCTGGAAGGGCTCCGCGCTTTCGTTGAGGCGAACCAGGTTGTGCTGCTGTCCCCCTTCGTCCTCGGCGCGGCCAATACGCCTGCCGACATTCCGGCTACAATCGCCCAGTTGAACGCCGAGGCGCTCGCAGCGCTTGCCTACACACAACTGGTGAGGCCCGGCGCCAAGATGATTTATGGGCAGTACTCAGTGTCGGTATCGATGCGCAGTGGCGCTCCGATGTCCGGCATGCCCGAAGTCACCCTGATCAACGCCGTCATCGGCCAGCTGGCAAGGCGATATGGCTTGCCGTGGCGAACGACCGCATCCCAGTCCTCGGCCAAGACCTTCGATGCTCAGTCCGGTTACGAGTCCGCAATAGCGTACATGTCAGGGGCAAGCGCGTGCGCCAACCTGATGATGCATGCCGGCGGCTGGGATGAGGCCGGTCTCGTCTGCTGCATGGCCAAGTTCGTCGCCGATGCGGAGCAGAACCTGCTGATCGAGAAATACGCGCGCGGCATATCCTTCGAGCATTTCGAGGACGCTCTCGAAGCAGTACGCCGGATCGGTCCTGGGGGCCACTATCTCGGAGATTCTTTCACGCTCAAGCGCTTCAAGGACGCATTCTTCACACCAGAGATCCTCGATTACCTCAGTTATGAGCAGTGGAAGGTCAAAGGCTCCAAGGACATGGCGCAACGCTGCCGAGAGAAGGCCGCGTCGATCATCGCAAGCTACGAACAGCCGCCAATGGATCCGGCTGTGCGCGAGGAACTCGATGCCTACGTGGCGAAACGACAGGAGGACATTTCCCCAAGCCTTGCCTGAGAATCCGCGATGAGGGAAACCCGAGGACTGTAACGCGAGAGAAGAAAAAGGATATACCTCAAAAGCAGTGGGGCGCGAATCCCCACCTCCATCGAAAATGGCGCAAGTTCAGAAAGTCTAACTGGCAGCTTAGTCAACTCCCAAGGCTCCAACCGGAAGCCTGGTCGGTACCCCATGCTCCATGGGGTACCGACGTCCTTTCCATTGTGCACGAGGCGACCCGATATGGCCGACGACGAGATCATCCTTTCCGAACTCTCCGACGACGAGTTGGTGCAGCAAATGCATGACGATCTCTATGACGGGCTGAAGGAAGAGATCGAAGAAGGCACCAACATCCTGCTCGAGCGTGGCTGGGTGCCCTACAAGGTGCTGACGGAAGCTCTAGTCGAAGGCATGCGCATCGTCGGCGAGGATTTTCGCGACGGCATCCTGTTCGTGCCGGAAGTGCTGTTGTCGGCCAATGCCATGAAGGCCGGCATGTTCATCCTACGACCGCTGCTTATCGCCACCGGCGCGCCGAAGCAGGGCAAGATGGTGATCGGCACCGTCAAGGGTGACATCCACGACATCGGCAAGAACCTCGTCGGCATGATGATGGAAGGCGCGGGCTTCGACGTCATTGATCTCGGCATCAACAACGCAGTCGAGAAATACATGGCAGCAATCGAGGAGCACCAGCCCGACATCATCGGCATGTCGGCGCTTTTGACCACCACCATGCCCTATATGAAGGTCGTCATTGACACGATGAAGGAAAAGGGCATTCGCGACGACTATGTCGTGCTGGTCGGCGGCGCGCCGCTCAACGAGGAATTCGGCAAGGCCGTCGGTGCCGATGCCTATTGTCGTGACGCGGCGGTGGCTGTCGAGACCGCGAAGGATTTCATGAAGCGCAAGCATAACACTCGCAGTTAGTGCCGGCGGCGCACATCCTGGAAGACTGTTGCAACGCGACCGCTCGATGTTGATCGATTCCTCAACGAGAATGTATGACCTTTATGAATGCCCCATTTTCACCGGGAGACGGCTCGCGAATCGTGGAGTGGAATCCCGGTCAGCGGGTGATCGGCGCTCAAGACGTGTACCAACTGGTAATCCTTGCGCTTCCGGGATTCTCCCAGCTAGGCCTTTCATCCTTCGTGGATCCGCTACGCCTTGCCAATTCCGTCTGCGACCGAACCTTCTTCAAATGGACGTTAGCGAGCCTGGATGGCAAGCCAGTCGAATGCGCCAGCGGCTTTGCCTTATCGGTTAACAGCGACTTTTCCAGCGCTGGGGAATGCGTACAGACGGGCAAGGGCCCAAACATGGTCATTGTCTGTGCCAGCGAGCGCGTCGAAAAGCAGGCATCAACTTCCCTCAGCAAGGTCCTTCGCCTTTGCCGGCGGCATGGGGTTCCAATAACAGCATTAGGCACCGCGACTTGGCTTCTCGCGGAGAGTGGGTTGCTTGAAAACACCGCATGCACAATCCATTGGGATAAGCGCGCCGCCCTCTCCGAGACATTTAGCAGTCTTCAGGTGACCGACCATCTCTTCGTTCGCGATACTCACCTTGTGACTTGTGCAGGAGAATTCGCTTCATTCGACCTCGTTATGGAGCTCATCAGCGAGCGCCTTGGCAAGGAGACCGCGTTGGCCGTTTGTAGACATACGACTGCCGAGCAGTGGCGCTCTCCTTCTGACAGGCAGTGGACCATCAACGTTGCCGAAGCAAGCATCTGCAAGCCGGTCGCGGATGTAATCCGGATCATGGAGGAGCACTTTGAAGATCCGCTTCCTCTCCGCGATATTGCAAAGTGCGTCGGACGCTCCCAGCGTCAGATTGAACGGCTTTTCCGGCGCGCACTTTCGTCGTCGCCCATGCGATACTATCTACATTCAAGACTTAGCCGCGCTAAGCGTCTCATTGAACAAACAGAGTTGCCCGTGGTTGAAATCTCGATCGCCTGTGGCTTCGCATCGGCATCACACTTCTCAAAGTGCTTTCGGCAAGCCTTCGGCATGAATCCAAGTGCCTGTCGGGCTGGTCGGTAAAAAACTGAAGTTAGGCGGCAACGAAGTCAGCGAGGTGCCGACGGAGCTGCTTGTGGCGCTCGTAGTATAAGCGCTCGACATGGCGTCCTCGATTGGTCGGTTCATTCTTTTTCCCAACCGCATTCGAGCATCTGCAGTGTGCCGAGGCGATCTCTTCATCTATCCGACCTGGTGGTGCGGCGTGCCAGCTAGCCGAAGGGCTGGTTCGATCGCGTATGGACGACCGATATTGCCTCTCTGCCGGCGGGCAAAGGGACGGATCACGTCGCTGATATGGCATGTTACTAAGGTAGACGTCATCAACAGCTGCGGCGCGCGGACCGGTGGAGCGTGGTCCATCCGGGCCGCAAGGCCATCCTGCGTCCCATAGGCGGGTTTTGCGCGACGCGCTGCAAGCGTTCTTCCTGGCGCCCTGTGAGGACGAGATTGGAGACGTTTTGAGCGATTAGCGTCCTTCTCCCCGTTTCACGGGGAGAAGGGTAAGGCGCTACATCTTCACGCGCTCAGACTTCGGATCATACATCGGCTTCAGCGACGCTTCGGCGGCGAAAGGTTCGCCGGCGATCTCGATCTCGTAGGATGAGGCCAGCAAATCCGCCTCGCTCTGCCCTTGGCACGGCACATAGCCGAGCCCGATCGCGCCGCCGAGATAATGGCCGTAATTGCCTGACGTGATCGGACCGACGATCTTGCCGTCGCGCAGGATCGCTTCGTTGTGGAAGAGCAGCGGTTGCGGGTCCTTCAGTCGGAACTGCACCAGACGGCGTGACACGCCGGCTTCCTTCTTCTTCAACACGGCGTCGCGGCCGATGAAGTCGCCCTTGGCCGTCTTGACCGCGAAACCAAGGCCGGCTTCCAGCACATTGTCCTCGTCGGTGATGTCGTGGCCGAAATGCCGGAATGCCTTTTCGATGCGGCAGGAATCCAGCGTGTGCAGGCCGCAGAGTTTCAGGCCGACATCGGCGCCGGCCTCTTCGATCGCCTCGAAGACATGGGCTGCCTGGTCGGTCGAGACGTAGAGCTCCCAGCCGAGTTCGCCGACATAGGTGACGCGGTGGGCGCGGGCGAGGCCCATGCCGATCTCGATCTCCTGGAACGTGCCGAACGGGTGGGCTTCGTTGGAGAAGTCGTTCGGGCTGACCTTCTGGATCAGTTTTCGCGCGTCGGGCCCCATCAGGCAGAGCACGCTTTCGGCCGCGGTCACATCCGTGATGACGACGAATTCCTCGCCGACATGCTTGCGCAGCCAGGCCAAGTCGCGCTGCAGCGTGGCGCCGGGCACGACGAGGAAGTAGGCCGTATTCGACAGCCGCGACACGGTGAGGTCGCTCTCGATGCCGCCGCGCTGGTTGAGCATCTGCGTGTAGACGATCTTGCCCGGCGCCACGTCCATGTCGTTGGCGCAGAGCTTTTGCAGGAAGGCACAGGCGTCGCGACCCTCGACGCGGATCTTGCCGAACGAGGTCATGTCGAACAGGCCGACCTTGTTGCGGACCGCCAGATGTTCCTCGCGCTGGTTGTCGAACCAGTTCTGCCGCTTCCAGGAATAGCGGTATTCGCGCTCCTGTCCCTGACGCGCGAACCAGTTGGCGCGCTCCCAGCCGGCGACCTCGCCGAACACGGCGCCGCGCGCCTTCAAATGCTCGTGCAGGGGCGAGCGCCTGACATTTCGTGATGTCGCCATTTGGCGATAGGGGAAATGGTCGGCGTAGAGCAGGCCAAGCGTTTCGGAGACGCGCTCCTTAAGATAACGGCGGTTCTTCTGGAACGGCTGGGCGCGGCGGATGTCGACTTCCCACAGGTCGAAGGGCGCTTCGCCATCATTGATCCACTGCGCCAGCGCCATGCCGGCGCCGCCGGAGGAGACGATGCCGATCGAATTGTAGCCGGTCGCCATCCAGTATCCTGACAGCTCCGGCGCCTCGCCGAGATAATAGCGGTCGTCGGGCGTGAAACTCTCGGGGCCGTTGAAGAAGGTACGGATGCCGGCCGTGGCCAGCATCGGCATGCGGTTGACGCCCATTTCGAGGATGGGTTGGAAATGGTCCATGTCCTCGGGCAGCTGGTCGAAGCAGAAATCCTCGCGGATGCCGTCCATGCCCCAGGGTTTGGCCACCGGCTCGAAGGCGCCGAGCATCATCTTGCCGGCGTCTTCCTTGTAGTAGGCGCACTCGTCGGGAACGCGCAGCACCGGCAAACGGGTGAGGCCGGGGATCGGCTCGGTGACGAGATAAAAATGCTCGCAGGCATGCAGCGGAATGGTGACGCCGTTCTGCGCGCCCAGTTCGCGCGCCCACATGCCGGCGCAGTTGACGACGATGTCGGCCTCGATCATGCCTTGCTCGTCGCCCTGTGCCCAGGAAACACCGGTGACACGGCCATCCCTTGTGTGGACCTTGGTGACCTTCACATTCTCGGCGATGGTGGCGCCGCGCTGGCGCGCGCCCTTGGCCAGCGCCATGGCGATGTTGGCCGGGTCGCACTGGCCGTCGAGCGGCAAATGCACGGCGCCGACGACATCGGAGACATTGAGATGCGGGTACATCTGCTTGACTTCATTGGGTGAAATCTCGCGCACGTCGACATCAAAGGCGCGGGCCAGCGAAGCCTGGCGGTAGATCTCATGCTTGCGCTCCTCGGTCAGTGCCACGGTGATCGAGCCGACTTGGCGCATGCCGGTGCCGACTTCGGTCTCGGCTTCCAGCTTGACGTAGAGGTCGGCCGAATATTTCGCCAGCCGGGTCATGTTCTGGGAGCCGCGCAACTGGCCGATCAGGCCGGCGGCATGCCATGTCGTGCCCGATGTCAACTGCTTGCGCTCAAGCAGCACGATGTCGGTCCAGCCGAGCTTGGCCAGGTGATAGGCGACCGAACAGCCGGAGACGCCGCCGCCAATGATCACCGCGCGGGCTTTGGTTGGGATGGTCTTGGTCATGGGGCCTCGCAGCGATAGGTTGAAACAAGCCGCCGCAGCCTGGCCGCTGCTTCCTGCAGAACGGGCTCAGGTTGGCAGAGGCTGATGCGGATGTGGTTTTCAGCCATTTGGCTGATGATGCGCCCTGTGTCACGGTCACGTTTCGCCTGCAACTACGATGGTGCGACCTGAGGGGGGATTTTGAGAGGACCCCGCTGCTCATTCATCGGGCAACTTCCTCCGATTTAATGTACCATCCCCAAGGGCCACGATCGGAAGCGAAGCGAGTGATCTGCTTGGTTTCTAGGTAGCTTTCGAGACCCCAACGCCCGAGCTCGCGTCCGATGCCGGACTGTTTGTAGCCACCCCACGGGGGCCTCGCTGAATGTCGGCTGAGAACAATTAATCCAGACGATTCCGGCTCGGAATGCAGCGGCGACGCGCTCGGCGCGGACGTCGTCCGCCGTCATCACCGCCGCCGCCAAACCATACCGCGAATCGTTAGCTAGCCCGATTGCCTCGTTCTCCGTAGCGAACGGACGAACGCAGACAACCGGACCGAAGATCTCCTCCCGCCAGACATCGCTATCCAAGGATACATCGGTGAGTACAGTCGGTTCGACAAAGAAGCCTCTCGCAGGGATTTGCGGTCGTCGTCCACCGCATCCGATCGTCGCGCCGGCTGTCCTGGCCGCCTCAACCGCCGACAAAACCTTTCGGTGCTGGGCTTCCGATATCAGCGGGCCGAGTAGTACGCCCTCGTCCAGACCGTTGCCGATCGTGATCTTCCTGGTCTCCGCGATCAGACGCACCAGCAGCCGGTCGTAGATCGGTTCTTGGACCAACACACGCGAGGTCGCCGAGCACACCTGACCTTGGTTCCAGAAAATGCCGAACATGATCCATTCGACGGCCTGCTCGATGTCGGCGTCGTCGAACACCACAAAGGGTGACTTGCCGCCGAGCTCAAGGCTGACCCGCTTGATGTCGCGAGCTGCCGCCGCCATCACTTTCGAACCAGTCGGAGGCGAGCCGGTGAAGGCCAGCTTGTCGACGCCCTTATGGTCGATCAGTGCCTGGCCCGCCTGCGGACCTAGGCCAGTGACGATGTTAAGCACGCCCGGCGGCAAACCGGCCTCGTCGACGATCGCTCCCAACTCCAACGCGGTAAGCGGCGTCAGCTCTGAAGGCTTCAGCACCATGGTGCATCCGGCAGCCAGCGCGGGTGCGACCTTCCAGGCGGCCATCAGCAGCGGATAGTTCCAGGGAATGATCGCGCCCGCGACTCCGACTGGCTCGCGCACCACCTTTGAGGTAAAGCGGGGATCCGGAAGCGCAATCGTCTCCTCCGGGCTGTTATCGAGCCGATCGGCCAGCTCGGCATAGAATTCGAAGCAGCCGGCAGCGTCGCCTACGTCCCAGTCCGCTTCCGGGAAGGGCTTTCCATTGTCGATCACTTCCAGCTGGGCGAGTTCCCTCTGCTTTTCCCGGATACCGGCCGCTATCTTGCGGAGATGTCCCGCACGTTCGGCCCCGGAGAGCTTCGGCCAGTGACCGAGGTCGAAGCCGCGGCGCGCGGCTTTCACGGCTGCATCGATGTCCTCCAATGTCCCTGCCGGAGCCTTATGGATGACCTCTTCAGTCGCGGGGTTGATAACATCGAAGGTGCCGCCCTTCACCGGCGAGCTCCACTTCCCGTCGATATAGAGTTGGGTGCGCATCCCTGTCCTCCCGTTAGTGCGACGTCATTGCTGGGGACCTTAGGCGTCTCTGACCCAGCCCATGCGATAGACCCGGCCCGTTTGGCCGCCCTCGACGCTCTTGACGTAGCCAAGCGCCACCTCTCTCACCGGCATCGTCACGGTGCCAGGAAAGAAGTCGCCGTAGAGGTGAACCGATTCCTGTACGAGAGTCGGACTGACCAGATTGATCCGCACTCCCCGTTCAAGCTCGATCGCCGCACTACGTACAAAGCCGTCCAGGGCCCCATTGACCAACGCAGCTGAGCTTCCCTGCCGGATTGGATCTTCGTTGGTCAGACCGGAGGTCAAAGTGAATGCCCCATTGTCATTGATGTGCTTGAGACCTCTCACGACGAGATTGACCTGCCCCATCAACTTACTGCGTAACCCTATTTCGAACTGTTCATTCGTGAATTCTTTGAGGGGGGCATAGTGCACCGCGCCTGCTGTGCAAACTAACGCGTCAAATGCACCAACCTTATCAAATAGGTGGTCGATAGAATCCGGTTCCGCGATGTCGAGCTGGAATGAACCGCTTGTTCGTCCGACCGCTACAACATCGTGCCGCTTGACGAGTTCGGCCGCCACAGCCGACCCAATCACCCCGGTCGAACCAACTAGAACAATTCGCAATAGAGACCTCTCAGATCAAGGGCCGCTAAGAGGCGACCGTAAACAGCAGAGCAAGCGCGGCGCAGAGCGCCATCTCTTGCTCGGCCGAGAGTTTTGCCAGTGGCTTGCGGACGTTTCCGGTTCCGAATCCACGCAGTTGCGCGGCTCTGAGAACAGACGGGGTATACGGTGCCCGCCAGATGAAAAGCAGCGAGGGCAGCATGCGTTGCCAAAGTGCCAGCGCCGGCTCGAAATTCTTAGCTGTCACGAGGTTGTACAGCTCGACTGCCTCGTGCGGCATGTAGTTTGCTGCGCCCCAAATAACGCCGCGCGCGCCCGCCATCAGGGCATAGAGGGTCGTTGTGTCGCAGCCATTTAGCACAGTGCCTTTCGTCTGCAGATACTCCTGATGCACGGTGAAGTCGCCGGCACTATCCTTGATGTAATTGAAATTCCTAAGACCGGTGAGTCGGTCAAAGAGCTGTGGCGAGACCGATATGCCGGTGGCCTGCGGGATGTTGTATCCGACAATGTCGACGCCGACGGCCGCGTCGATTTCTTTGTAGAAGTTAAAAATTCCATCTTCGTCGGACGGCCCTTCCAGATAAGGTGGCAAAACCATAAGCGCGTCCGCGCCAACCGATTCAGCTTGCCGTGAACGACGGATAACTTCATCCATATTGAGGGCGGATGTCTGGCAGATAGTGTTGCAACGGCCAGCGATGCGCTTCGCCCCCAGTTCGTAGAGCCGGTTGCATTCAAATTCAGTCAGGTAAGGGTGCTGGCCTGTGCCGGCGCCAAGAACCAGGCCGTGAACTCCCGCCGATACGTATTTCTCGATCAGGTCCTCGAAGAGACCGTAGTCGATTGCCCCGTTTCCGTCGAACGGGGTCTGCATTGCAAGATTGATTCCCTTTAGGTCCGCCATTTACCGTTCCTCTTAGTGTTAAACTTCAGCGCCCGCTTGCTTGAAACGGAGTGCCGTGACGAACCGGACGCCCATTGATGTGACAAGTCTTGGGTATGTCCTGCTCGGAGTAGCCCGCGTCTTCAGGATATTGATGACAGACGACGATTGCCCCGTGGCCATTTCAGCTATTGCCTTGCCAAAGGCGGCCCCTCGAGCGACGCCGGTTCCATTACAAAAGGCGGCACCGTAGACGTTCTCCGCTAACTCGCCGAACACCATTCCGCCATTTTGCGCAAGCGTGAGCAGACCCCCCCAGCTGGCCTCGAAACCCATTGAAGAAAGCCCAGGCCATCGACGGTCAAATGCTACCTGCTGTTGGGCTCGCGCTCTCAGGACATCTTGTTTCGTTGTCTTGAAATTCATCGCGTACGAATACACGTTTCTAAGAAAAAGACGGTTGTCGGCTGTGCGCCGTACCGTCGTCCCAAAGCTGTCGGCTGGAATGAGCCCGTAGGCTCTCTTGTTGCCCACTTGGGAAAGCTCACTATCGGTGAGCTGTCGAGTCATGCTCGCAAAAGTGTAAAGTGGTATGGCGCTGTTGTCGAAAAAGCCGAACTTCGTCAAATATCCTGATGCGCAGATGATGACCTTCGATGCCTTGATTGTTCCGGCGGGCGTCTCGCAGATATGCTTCGGTACGCCGAATTGTACCGCCACAATGGGAGTGTTTTCATGGACGGTAACGTTCGTGGGGAGGCTTTTCACAGCGTTTTTGAGATATTTCGCCGGCTGCAGCAGAATGGTGCCGGGTTGGTGCAGAGCTTTGATATAGTGCTTGCTGCCGGTGATCGCTTGGATTTCGGGGGTCTCAACCCAACTGTAGTTCTGCCCTAGTTTGTCGAGCGCCTTCGAAAAGCGGTGCAGGTCCTTCACACCGTGTGACGTGGCCGCGCTGTGGTATTTTCCCTGTGGGTCCCAGTCGCACTGCACCCCATGCTCTTCCACCGCGCTTCGGATGTAGGCGATCCCCTCCAGGTTAACGAACAGCTCTTCTCTGTTCCCCTTGATGTCTTCGACGAAATCGCGCTTTCGGGGATTGTGCGCTAGATCGATGACAAACCCCATGCACCGCCCGGATGCATTGTCCCCGATGCGGCCGGCGTCGACCAGGACGATGGAAGATTGCGGGTTGAGCTCAGCATATCGACGAGCGGCATGCAGCCCCATCCAGCCGCCGCCAATGACCAAGCAGTCGCATACGACATCGCCCGATTGTGGCACTAGTGCCAGCTCCGGTCCTGCCGTTGTGTACCAGCCGGACATTGTCGGCTCTGGATGTGGCGGCGTGACCACGATCCGCTGTCTCGTTGTTTGATTGAATGAGTTCACTGCCAACCTCGCACGTTGAACGCGGTGCCGGCGACGTGGTTCGCGCCCACCGCTCGCTCTGGCGTCGTACCCCGTCTGAGATAGACGATGTGTCGTCGGTTCCGTAGACGGAAAAGATAGCATCTGATATAGACTCGCTTCATGTCGAAGCTTCGCGATCATGTACCCTCAACGCACTCGCTCTTTGTCTTTGAAGCGGCTGCTCGAACCTTGAGTTTCAAGACTGCAGCGGGTGAGCTCAATGTAACGCAACCAAGCGTTTCGCACTCGATCAAGACATTCGAGAAGCATTGCGGAACCCCACTCTTTGTCCGAGATAATCGAGGAGTGCAGCTGACGCAGGCCGGGAGGCTCCTCTATGAGGAGGTGCGCACCAGCTTCCGCCGCCTGGAACAGCGCCTGGAGACCATCTCCGATCGCGGACCGAAGTACGTCACTTTTGCGGCTTCGACATCTCTAGCAGCACATTGGCTGGCGCCTCAGCTCTATCATTTCCAGGAAGAGCACCCCGACGTTAGGATCAAGGTTGTCGCGACCGATCGAGACGTCGAGCCGGATCATGAGATCGATGTCTCGGTGTTGGTACGGCCCCGAGATTTTGAGAGCGTGAACAGTAGGTTCGTTTGCGACGAGATCATTTTTCCTGTCTGCTCACCCGCTTATCTTCTGTCGCACTCCGCTCCGCAAACCGTGGATGATCTTGTTCATCATCAGTTAATTCACTCATCGGATGCTTTTCGCAAGCGAATGGGTTGGCCTGAGTGGGTTGAATTGGCAGGCGGCGATCCCAGCGACATCAAACCCAATATCGTTTTCAACGATTACCAGCTAACACTTCAAGCGGCTCTGGCTGCTGAAGGAATAGCGTTGGGGTGGTCTTTGACCGCTCAGCACCTACTCAAAACTCGCCTGCTGATCAGGCCATTCGCGACTGAGATCAAGACTGACCGCGCCTTCTTCCTATTGGCGAACGAGGATGAAAGCAAAAACAAAAAATGCAAGGTTCTGGTGGACTGGTTCCTCGCCCAGTCTCAGGATTTGCGCTGTTAGCCCGCCCTAGCCGCGGCAACGCGAGAGCCCCCTCGCCCGCATCGCGTGCTCTCCATACCGCCTGAGGATGGCGATCTCGACCAAGCACGTACCGATCTGAGCTTTCACTCACCTCGGGTGGCGGGGCGGCTGCCCCGGCGGCGCGATTGATCAGTGCTCGCACCCGCTCTCGACTGAGAGGCGTTTCTCGACCTACACACCGCATTCGCAACTGGCCCCGACCTTCAGGTCCTGGTCAATCTGTCTTCGCGTTACCGGATTAGACCATAAGCCGACAGCCTGAACCCGAACGTGTGTCTGACCCGCCTCCGGGTCCTGACGCCTGATCCTGGAACGTAGCAATCTCCAAATAGACCTAGATATACACTGTGTTAAGGGCCGCAAAAACTTATAGGCGTTGTCAGGACGGTCGTTTGAACCCTTATCACAATAGCATCGCCAAAGGGGCGGAGTTGATGCGCATGCACTGTGGATAGCCGCGAGATCAGCTTACAGGAGGATAGACGTCCGATGCGGTGGTAAATGACGCCTCTGTGGCCTCCCCAGGTATAAACTGGGTTTAAGACCGGCGAAACCTTTTGTGACTTTTCGGAACAATAGCTGGGTCTTATTATCAATGGTAGCGGTTCCCGCGGCCGGGTGGCGAACCTCTTGTGCCCCCTTTTTGAGAAGATACGATGATGGATGTTGATATTCCCGTAGTCGGCGCCGCGGGGGGCGCTCGTCGGTTGTGGCCGCTCGGGAGGCGGAGAAGAGGCCTCGTGTCGCGACGATCAAGTATGGCATTCGACCCGTCGAGGTCGTTTCCGTGGAGCAGTTAGAGCGCATTCACCAGGCTTCACTTGCGATCCTGCGCGAGATCGGGATCGAATTCAGGGACGAGCCTGCTCTCAGGCAATGGAAGGAGGCCGGCGCCGACGTGCAGGGTCAGCGCGTGCGCCTTGAGGGCGAGATGGTTATGGAACTCATCTCCAAGGGCCCTTCGCGTTTTGGAATGACCTCTCGGGATCCCTCACAGCGTTTCGAGATCGCGCCAGACACAATGACCTTCGGCGCCATGCAGGGCGCGCCAAACATTCGCGATCTTCAGGGTGTGCGACGCGCATCCACGATCGAGGATCTGCGAAACATGAACCGGCTGACGCAGATGCTGCCCGGGTTCCATATCGCGGGCGGGTTCACATGCGAGCCGACCGATATCGCTGTTCCCTGGCGCCATCTGCACATCAACCATTCGAGCCTAGTGGAAACGAACATGCCCTTCTTCGGTCTGACGACCGGGCAGCAGCGTGCCGAGGACTCGATCGCCATGGGGCAGATCGTCCACGGCAAGGCATTTATGGATCAGAACGCGGTGATGCTCGGTCATGTGTCCGGAAACTCGCCGCTGGTCTGGGATTCGACCATGCTGGAAGGGCTCCGCGCTTTCGTTGAGGCGAACCAGGTTGTGCTGCTGTCCCCCTTCGTCCTCGGCGCGGCCAATACGCCTGCCGACATTCCGGCTACAATCGCCCAGTTGAACGCCGAGGCGCTCGCAGCGCTTGCCTACACACAACTGGTGAGGCCCGGCGCCAAGATGATTTATGGGCAGTACTCAGTGTCGGTATCGATGCGCAGTGGCGCTCCGATGTCCGGCATGCCCGAAGTCACCCTGATCAACGCCGTCATCGGCCAGCTGGCAAGGCGATATGGCTTGCCGTGGCGAACGACCGCATCCCAGTCCTCGGCCAAGACCTTCGATGCTCAGTCCGGTTACGAGTCCGCAATAGCGTACATGTCAGGGGCAAGCGCGTGCGCCAACCTGATGATGCATGCCGGCGGCTGGGATGAGGCCGGTCTCGTCTGCTGCATGGCCAAGTTCGTCGCCGATGCGGAGCAGAACCTGCTGATCGAGAAATACGCGCGCGGCATATCCTTCGAGCATTTCGAGGACGCTCTCGAAGCAGTACGCCGGATCGGTCCTGGGGGCCACTATCTCGGAGATTCTTTCACGCTCAAGCGCTTCAAGGACGCATTCTTCACACCAGAGATCCTCGATTACCTCAGTTATGAGCAGTGGAAGGTCAAAGGCTCCAAGGACATGGCGCAACGCTGCCGAGAGAAGGCCGCGTCGATCATCGCAAGCTACGAACAGCCGCCAATGGATCCGGCTGTGCGCGAGGAACTCGATGCCTACGTGGCGAAACGACAGGAGGACATTTCCCCAAGCCTTGCCTGAGAGAATTTGAGAACTGAAAAACAACGGGGCAGAGAAAGTTGGCCGACGCTTCCACAGTGGTTTTTACTTGTGTATCCACATGAACTGCACACCATAGGCATATCTCAGGGAGTTAAACTTCGATGCCTTTTACAAGTTGAATTGCACCGATCCGGACAGGCTGGCGGCACATCGCAGACCGGTTCCGGTCGACGTTAGCAATTGCTGAGCACACGCGCATCTTGCGTCTTTGGTTCTCCGGCGCATCCGTTTAGCGATGGAAAGACAGTTCGATGAAAAGATTTGAGGGAAAGGTAGCACTTGTAACGGGCGGGCGTAGCGGCATCGGTCTCGCGACCGCGCGACGTCTTACGGCCGAAGGTGCGCGCGTCTTTACCGCGCAACGAGGTGACGATCAGGAATTTGAGGCGATCACTATCGATTTCACGGGTCCGGCGGGCGCAGCTCAGGCCATCGATAAGGTTATTGTCCGAGCGAAGCGACTAGATGTCCTGGTGAACAACGCCGGAATGATGCAGGAGGCACTCGTCGAAGACATGAGCCTGGCGGATTGGGAGCGCACGATTGCCGTCAATCTGACTACGCCATTCGTGCTGATTAAAGCGGCAATGCCCCATTTGCGGTCCTCTGGCGGCACGATCGTAAATGTCGGCTCGATTGAAGGACTGGGGTCCAACCCGAAACATGCCGCATATTGCGCCTCGAAAGCAGGCCTCCACGGTCTCACCCGTGCGGTCGCGATTGACCATAGCGCCGAAGGCGTCCGTTGCAATGCAGTCGCTCCTGGCTGGATAGACACCGACCTGAATGTGGAGTTCATCGAGAGCATGTCTGATCCGAAAAGCTTTCGCCAGCAGATCGGTAAGATCCACCCAGTCGGGCGTACGGGGAAACCGGAAGAAGTCGCGAGCCTGATTGCGTGGCTAGCTTCACCCGAGTCCTCCTTTGTCACCGGCCAAGTGTGGACTATCGATGGAGGCCGAATGGCGATGCTCAGCCTGCCCCAGTAGCGCCCCGCAGTTTGGGAATTCGAACCTCAATCTGCGCATTAGAGGTATCTGAGTTGGGCTAACTTCTTTGATGTTGCGTCAAGTGTTGCGGCGGACAGCCAAATTCCAGGCCGGGCCGAGGACCTGAGACCGTTATCTCTTCCGATGCCCAGGTTGCTGATCCAAAGGCACTGTGCCGGCCTGAAAACATCACTATAGGTGGACACTGCGGCCAGGGCCTCACTTCTCGCCCGACCGGCAGACCCCGGCGGCGTTCGCCGAGGTCGTCACCGCAGCCGGCTCCGAGGCTGCGCTCGATGTGGGCCTCGCGTCTGCGCCGGTTGCTCAACTCGGGCCCGCCGGCGAACGTGAGCGCTATTCGTATTCCACCAAGACAACCAAAGCAGCTAGACCCCTTGGTATCGCGGCTTTTCGAAGACCTCCTGATCCTCAGCGCGGCGGAAGCAAGATTGAAGTAGCTTGGAAGGGACTTTCCGGTTTCGTATCAAGTTGGTTAGTGCCTTGGGACGAAAGCGCAAGTAGCAAACCGAACAAGGGGGTCGTAATCAAAAGCGTTAAAATCGTCGCGCATCTCTCTTCTGAGAAACTATCAGTTTGGAAAACTACCTTAAGCCTATCAAACATATTTGACCGTCAAGAACGAGAGCGCGGTGCCTGCCGCAGGGACAACCCATACCTTGTCGTGCTGCTTAGCGAGTTTGTCAAGGATCAAGACCTCTGTACCGCCCCAGCCGATCGCTTTGCCCTGGGGCAACGGCGTCACATTGCCATCTTCTGCAAAAGCTATAACCAATATTATCATCCCTCAGTGTTCTTGATGAATGAGACAGCGAACTCCTTTCGACGCCCCTGGCGCGCAAAACTGTGTGCTGCTGCGCCAAACCTTGTCGCCAATTTAGCTCATAATCGCGCGCCGGACCAAAAGCCGGATTGCGCAACTCAGCCTCAATATCCCGCCTCGCATGAGCAAGCACACTGCTGTCGGGTCAGCGCGCCGGCACCCACCACTTCCTTGACAATGATCGCTTCTCCCCTTGGGATCTATAAAATGCGTTTATGTCTAGCGGTTTTTTTTTGGCTAGCGTTTAGCAGCATGTTTTGCCAAAACCAGCCTAGGCTTTGCTCTGGGCCGTTCGCAAATATGCCCCCTAAAAGCTCGCGTGCTAACTTTTCAAGCATGTGGTGGCTCACAGGATGAGGCCCGCGAATGCTTACGAGCGGCTAAGTCAAAAATGGACTGCCGTCATCTGGGTAGGTGATGTCAGCATTGTCAACGTAACAACCATATCCGTTTGTAAGGCGTCTGAGCCTATACAAGAAGCAATTAAGGGGTGACCAAATGAGAAACACTAACGTCTTTGAACGGATGGAATCGAATGTTCGTATGTACCCTCGGGATGTACCGATGGTGTTCGATACTGCGGTTGGCGCACGTATTAAGGCGGAAGATGGTCGCGAATACATCGATTTTTTCGCCGGGTCTGGCGCTCTTAATTACGGGCACAACGACCCCCGCATGCGAGATGCCCTTGTGCAGTATCTAAATCATAACGGCGTGACCCATGGCCTTGATCTTCATACGACTATGAAGCGCCGCTTCCTTGAGACCATTGAACGCCAGCTTTTTGAGCCCCGGGGCTGGGACTATAAGGTGCAGTTCACGGGCCCGACCGGGGCGGATGCGGTTGAGGCAGCGCTTAAACTGGTACGGAAAGCGACAGGACGTTCAAAGGTGGTGTCGTTCTATGGCGCTTTTCACGGTATGACGCTAGGTGCGCTGTCTATCAGTGGCAATATCCGCAAACGTGGTAACAGCGTGTTACCTGATCACGTCATTTTCGTTCCGTACGAAGATAGCCCGCACGGGGCGTTCGATTCGATGGCGTACCTCGAAAGGATGGTTAATGACCAAGGTAGCGGGACAGAACTGCCTGCCGGTGTCATTTTAGAGTCAATCCAGATACAAGCCGGCGTGTACGCGGCGTCGAACGATTTTCTTCAGCGACTTCGCAAATGGACCAAGGATAACGGCATTGCTCTTATTCTCGATGAAATCCAAACAGGGTGTGGACGAACGGGAGATTTTTTTGGCTTTGAGCAATCTGGGATCAAGCCGGACATTATCACTTGTGCGAAATCTATCAGCGGCTACGGACTTCCCATGGCGATTGTGCTGATTGATCCTGAATGGGATGCCTGGGAGCCAGGAGAGCATACCGGGACGTTCCGTGGAAATCAGCTGGCGTTCCTTACGGCCCAAATTGGACTTGATTATTGGAGCGATCCGGCATTTCTAAGTCTTATACGCACAAATGCCCAAACAATGGAGAACGCGGTGGTCGGGCTCGGTGACAAGCAGGGTATCGTTGCGACTAGATGTCACGGCTTGATTGCAGCTATCGATTTTGGCCGAGGCAATGGCGGACTTACGCGAGCCGCTCAACAACGCGCCATCTCAGCGGGATTAGTTGTTGAGCGATGCGGTCCAGATAGCGAGATGCTTAAGCTCATGCCGCCTATCAATATAAACAATGATGACCTTGTTGAAGGGTTAAATATAATCTCTGACGCAATAGACCAAACGGTATAATTATTGCCAGCAGACCGGCAGTGAGTTTTGCGAATCCGAGCAAGTTGGCGGCAATTTTCGCGTAGCCCGTTGCGATGCGCCGCCACTGTTTGAGGTTGCATAACGGCCCCGATGCCCAGCGGTTATGCAGGCGATCTGGCCGCATCTGTGTTGGTGTTTGCGATGGCGCTGTGGAATGACCGGTTCGGTATGTCGAGCTGCTTGAGCGCTCATGTAAACAGGCCGGTATTTAGCGGCTTTTCACGATCCTGTTCATTGGGTCTTTGCCAACTTGCGGTGGCGCCCTGGGCGGTCCGTCATAGCATTACGGTCGATCAGGGCGAGACGACATGGCAGCAGGTAGAGTTCGCCGCTATCACCAGATTACCGCGGTGGGCAAGCAGGAGCGCTACGTTCGCAGGTTCTGACCTACAGACCTACATCCATGCGTTCGAAGAGAATCCGCCGGCCGATCACTCGCTGATCGACTGGAAGCTGGAACCAACTTGATCGGTCGAAGACCACGACGAAGGCCGCATGATTGGCACGTGCGCGTGCGCGCGGCGGGCAATATGATGACGTTGCGAACGAGTCGAGAACCTGCTTCGTCAGGAGGACGAACTCTTCCAGCATTGTGGCGAGGATCG
The DNA here is from genome assembly GCF_040318275.1 of Mesorhizobium sp. M1217. Taxonomy (NCBI): domain Bacteria; kingdom Pseudomonadati; phylum Pseudomonadota; class Alphaproteobacteria; order Hyphomicrobiales; family Phyllobacteriaceae; genus Mesorhizobium; species Mesorhizobium sp. M1217. The sequence continues at coordinate 36,997 of NZ_JAMYMA010000032.1, forward strand.
TTAGCAGCGGCTCGACCAAAGGCGCAATTGGACCTTCGCCGGTTCCCAGCGCGGCGCCGACCGCGCCGCCGTCATGCTTACCCTCATCACCACGGCACGCCTCAACGACGTCGACCCGAAAGCTTGGCTCGCCGATGTCCTGGCCCGCATTGCCGATCTTCCCGCCTTGCGTCTGCACGAACTACTGCCCTGGAAATGGAAGCGCCTGCGCGAAGCCGAAAAGCCCGCCGCCTGACCTTCACGACAGGGTCCGAAAAAAACGCGACAGGAGCTTGACCTTAACAACCCCAATCAGAGAAGCCTGCTAGGGCCGCGTCGCGCATTTCAGTTTCCAAGGTCTCTACACAGTCATCTGGGGTAGAATCCGTTCAACTTCCTGAGCATCGGAGTTGGTCGAGCACCCAGGCAATGCGAAACGCTGCGTTCTCGGCAACGTCTGGCCCATGCGAGGCACCGCTGTGGCCGCCGACCTTCCGCACTCGGAAGACTAGTTTGGGGTCACGATCGGCAGCGCAGGAGCGGCGCTGCGCAACGTACCGAGCAGCCTGGTGGCAAAGCGCCTGGCTGTCATTAAGTGCGGTATCGACATACGTCGGTGGAAGCAAGCGATCAGCGCTGAGGTTGTAGTATGGGTCGTACGTGCGTAGATACCTATACTCCTGAAAGACGCGCGGGTTTCCGTACTCCACGGTTTCTTGAAAGGCGTATGGCATCGAAAAGTCCAGCTCGGTATCGAGGATATCGGCGAGTGGAACCTCGGCGAGCACAGCGCGGAACAAGTCGGGCCGCAACGCGGCTGCGGCAAGCACTGTACCTCCGCCAGCGCTCTTACCCTCAATCGCCACGCCATCCTGGCGAGCAAGCCCGCGCTTAACCAATCCCTCGGCAACGGCGATTAGGTCTGTGTAGGTAGTGCGCTTTTGATTGCCCATAGCCGCCTCATGCCACGGGCGGCCGAACTCACCGCCGCCACGTAAATGTACAAAACCGAACGCGACGCCCCGGTCGAGCAAACTCAAGCGGGCAGGGTTGAAAGAGGGCCAAATAGGCTTTCCGTAACACCCGTAAACCCGCAATATGACCGGCCCTGGGTTCACCCAGTCGTGTCGCGCTACCAGTGAGACCGGGATTTCCGCGCCATCTTCCGCCTGCACGATTAATACCGTTGCCGCATATTTAGCAGCGTCATAGCCTTGAACGCAGGCTCGGGATAGAAGCGTCGATCGGCAGCCGTCGAGATCGTACTCGATGACCGTGTTCGGTGTCACAAACGAACTGACCGAACATACCAGTGTCGCAGTGCGGAACGCATGCCGTGGAACTGAGTAGTAACCACGAGCTGACACCCCGACCGTTAGAGTACAACTTGCTTCGTCCGTAATGTGCGTAGCTCTGACGGACCCGTTCGCGTCTCGGGAGACTAACCGTGGCCGAAGGCCTTCTCGCTCAACTACGACTAAGTGGTGTTCGAGCACGTGGACCTCTTCAAGCGTCACGTCCGCTCGATGAGGTACAACCTCCTTCCAGTGGAAAGTTGATGGGTTGTCTATCGGTGCGCTTACTAGCCGCCGTCCCGGGCCAGTATCATTTACCCGGAAAACGAACCGATCCTTCCAGTGCTCCGCAAAAACTTCGAGAGCAAGTGCGCGTGTTACAATTCTACGCCACTCGCCCCTCGGATCGTCGGCGGGAAGACACCACACCTCCGCAGCCCCCTGCTGAACGGAATAGTTACAGGTCGTGATCACGTCGAGGAATAACCAGGCGCCGCTGTCAGAGCGGCGAACGCGGACATCAAGGAACTCGTTGGCCTCTTCGAATATCACTTCGGCTGTGCCGGTCTCAACAGCTAAGCGAACAACTTTGTCGCATCGCCTCGGTTCAATCCGCTCCCGTGCAAAAAAGAGTGTATTGCCGTCGGCCGCCCAAATTACATGTGCGGCACGTCCCGAGTCCCGCCAGACATCGCGGCCGCTCTCGATATCGCGCACTCTTAACTCGTGGCCCTCGTCACCGATGAGATCGAAGCTGAAGGCTAAATAACGTCCGTCGTCGCTCGGCTCGAAAACGCCGAGGGAATAGAAAACTTCGGCTCCCGGGATGGCATTCGGGTCCAATACAAGCTGGGCCGGGCCCCCCGTGACGGCCCGGCGCCACCAAGCTGGATGAAACAGGCCGCGCTCCGGCTTTTGGAAGTACTCGAAAGGCCCCAGCTGGAACTCAATTGCGTCCCCCTCGCAGGTCCGACGCCCTTCGATCTCGGCGATGAGCTCCGCTTTAAGATCCGTCAGGTGAGTTGTCGCTTGCTCTGCATAGTTGTTCTCGGCTTCCAGGTATGCGCAGACTTCGGGATGCTCCCATTCGCGAAGCCAACCATATCGATCCATCGTAACATCGTCGTGAAGGACCCTAATCCGTGGCTCGGAACGAGGAAGCGGCGGTTGTAAACGCTTGCCTTCCATCACGCCACCTCACATGAAGGCGAAAGAAGGTTAACCGCATTGGCCCTCGAATAGTATAGCTTTTGCATGAACAGTTCCTAGACGACGGCATGAAAACGCTCAGCGCCCATGCCAGGTGGGATTGCGTGACTGGGTGTAGGCAGTCGACCTGCCAAAGAGTCCAGCGAGTGCGAGGGATTCCCGCCGGTTCATCCTGCCTCCCTCTACTGCATGGGCGAAACTATCGAAGATCTAGGCGTAGGTTTTGGCTCGCAGATTAAAAGACTCATCTGAACCTCCGTTTCCTAGGCTAGGCGGCTATTCTCGGTGGCAGCTGCCTAAGATTCCGACGGTCTTATTACATGCGACGGTCATCATCTGGCCAGATCGTTTGCCTGCTCGATAGCGGCTTTGTTGAAGAAGTCGCTCTAGGCCATAAGCGCTGTTACTAGATCTCGATAGGACAACAAAATGCGCTTGAGAATTCTCAAAAACTTTTGCTGGTGTTAAACTCAATTCATATCAATCACCCAGAAAGACCAACTGGATCATAGAAGCGCTCACGGCACCCGCCCTATGGCTCGTCCAGAGCAATCTTCGACCGGCATGAGAGGGCCGAGCCGCCGACCTGGGTCGTGAACTGGACGCCGTTGGCGGTGAGTACCGTGTGGATCTCGTAGGAGACGGCATCCAGGCGGTGACGAAGGAAGTCGGCCGAGACCGCTGTCGTTGTCCTCTCGTGCAGACCGACAAAACCGAACTTCGAGGCCGGTCGTCGTTATAAAGTGACCGCGCGTTCGCACGCCCGCCCTGCCGCTGGATTGCCCACGGCGACACGCTCTTGTTGCTGGGGCCTCCGGGAACAGACAAAACCCATCTTGCTGTGAGCCTTGGTCGCGAGGCGATCCGGCAGAATTACAATGTCCAATTCGTCACTGCAGCCACGCTGGTGGTGATGTTGGCAAAAGCCCATGGCGACGTCGCCAGCTCCCTGATCTGTCCTGGGTCCACCGATGGCTGTGCGTCGAAGTCGAAGCCGTCGAGTTCGCGCACGAACGGGAACTGCGCGATCTTGCTCGACATGGAGATGCGCCGCTCGTCGCGCCGTCCGATCTCGCGCGACACCAGGAAAGCCAAGGCCTCGCGCAAGGTCATCTTCGAGCGGGCCAATCCAAAGCCTGAATCCTCGGTACCTTGCAGAAATTCAAGGTCGGCAATACCAGGGCGGCGCGTCTTTCCGTCTCTGCATTGTCGTAGGGATTGCCGCGCCGGCCCATGGAAACGACCAAGCCGTGGGCGGCAAGGTGATCGCGTTACCTGTCGCGGCATATTGGGCGGATTCAAAGCGGTCATCGCACCACTCTCAGGTTGGAGTTGCGACGAGCATTCGAAAGCGGCGATCGGCACGGTTTGGACGAGCGCCAATACCTTCACCAGGACGGCGGCCTTTGGCGGGGCGCGATGAACAGATTAGATTCTGGCGGGCGATCGCCGCGGGGCTGAGCAGCGAAGATGCTGCGCTCGAAGCCGGAGTGTCGCAGCGCGACAATCAGGGGTGAGGCAATACGGCGCTCACGTTGATTGCCGCGCCGCACAGATGGTTCCGAAAGCGGGCGGTATGCCACCAGCGATGTTCAGATCCTCGGCGAAGCCGCTCTCCGGGCGGTACCTGTCATTCGTGGAGCGCGAAGAGATCGCACTTCTCGGGGTACAGGGCCATTCCAAGCAGGAGATTGGGGGCCGGCTCGGTCGGGCCGCCTCGACAATCTCCCGTGAACCGCGGCGCAACGCGTGCCACCCGCAGCGGCGGGTTGGAGTATCGGGCCACGACTGCCCAGTGGCGTGCGGATCGATCAGCCCGTCGGCCCAAGCCGACCAAGCTTGCGTTCAACGCAACCTTGCGCACTTATGTGGAGGAGAGGCTTGCTGGCGTTGCCGTGGCCCCGGGCGGCGCTCCCGTTAATGGTCCCACCGTTCCGTGGAAGGGCCGCCGGCGTGGTCCGCGAAAGGATCGGCGATGGGCAGGGCCTGGAGCCCGGAGCAGATTCCCCGATGCTGGCCGATCGACTTCCCGGACGACAAGACGATGCGCATCAGCCACGAAAGCACGGCACCAACGAGAACACCAATGTAAGCGGTCAGCCGATAACGTCGATCTCGGATGCCGCCCATCCTTGAGTGATGCGGGTCAAGGTCTGCGAGAGCCAGTCGAGCGGATCGACGCTGTTCATTTTGCAGGTTTGCAGTAAGGTGGCTACCGTCGCCCAGGTTCGTCCACCGCCTTGGCTGCCGGCGAATAGACTATTCTTTCGCGTGATCGTCTGGGGCCTGATTGCACGCTCGACGATATTGGAGTCGATTTCGATGCGACCGTCCATCAGAAAGCGTTCCAGCGCCTCCCGCCGGGTGAGCGCGTAGCGGATCGCCTCGGCGGTTTTGGATTTTCCGGAGACCTTCCCCAGTTCCGCTTCCCATAGATCGAAGAGGCTCGCGACAATGGCCACGGACTTTTCCTGACGGAGCGCGGCGCGGCTTCCGGCATCCTTGCCGCGAACCTCGTCCTCGACCTTCCACAATTCGGTCATGGCGATGATCGAATCCGTCGCGGCCTGCGAGATCCCGCTGATGTGCAGGTCGTAGAATTTGCGCCGCAGGTGAGCCCAGCACCCGGCGAGCCGGATTGTTTCATTGCTGCCGGCTTTGGCCCGTGCCTTGACCAGGTTGGTATAGGCCGAGTAGCCGTCAACCTGCAGGATGCCGCTGAATCCAGCGAGATGACGCGCCACGCGATCCGCGCCTCGGCTGTCCTCAAAACGATAGGCAACCATTGGCGGACTGGTTCCGCCATAGGGTCGATCATCCCGTGCGTAGGCCCATAGCCAGGCTTTCGTGGTTTTCCCGGAACCGGGGGCAAGGGTGGGCAAGGTCGTCTCGTCGGCGAAGACCCTTTCGCCCTCCTTGACGCACTCGAGGATGTAATCGGCGAGCATCTGCAACTCGAAGCCCAGATGCCCCATCCCACTGCGCCATCAGCGACCGGCTGATCTCGACACCGTCGCGCAGATAGATCGTCTCCTGCCGGTAAAGCGGAAGGCCGTCGGCGTATTTCGACACGGCGATGTAGGCGAGCAGCCGCTCCGTCGGCAGGCCGCTTTCAACGATGTGCGCCGACGCCAGAGCCTGGACCACGCCGTCACGGCCCCGGAAAGCGTATTTGGGAAGGCGCGTGACGATGACCCGGAACTTCGGCGGCACGACGTCCAGCCGCTCGGATCGGTCCTCGCCGATCAGAACCTTTTCCAGCCCCTCGCAGTCGCCAGGGATTTCCGGCTCGATAACTTCCTCGATGCGTTCGAGGTGGGCAGCAAAACCCTTGCGCGGACGCGGCGCGCGCTTCGGCTTATTCCCGACCGCGCGGTCGAGTTCGCTCCGGATTTCCGAAAGGCCGGTCTCGACCTCTTCGAAGGCAAAGGAGGCCTGCTCGTCGTCGATGGCCAGGCGTAGCCGCTCGGAACGCGTGCCATGTTGCGTGCGCTGTAAAACTTTCAGGATCGACGTGAGATTGGCGATCCGCTCGTTGGCGCTCCTCTCGACGGCCTTCAGCCGGGCGACCTCCGCCTCGGATGCTGCGATCCGAGCTTCGGCGACTGCGATCCGGGCCTGGCTCGCAGCCTGCTCGCGAGCCATGGAAAGGATCATCGCCTTCAGCGCATCAACGTCGTCGGGAAGGGCAAGACCCGGTAGAACCATGGCAAGCAACAGAGCACAAAAACAGCCGCTTTCCCAACCGTTCCAGCCGCATGATTCATCTTGCCGCAGGCCGGTTTCAGCCCGTCGATAACGGCCGCCTGATCCTGGTCGGACGGATCTTTTTCCAGTCTAACCCGGCCAGAAGCGCCATCAGCTGGGCGTGGTCGAGACGCATGCGCGCGGCCGATATCGCAGACCAGCAGAAGCTGTGATCTTCCAGAGTCTTCGAATAAAGACAAACCCCGCTGCCGTCCCACCACACGATGCGAACCCGGTCCGCACGCTTCGAACGAAATACGTGAAGCGCCCCCGAGAACGGGTCCAGGCCGCCATCCCTGACCAGCGCCATCAAAGATGCCGCGCCCTTGCGGAAGTCGACCGGCTGGCACGACACGTAAACCACCACACCGGAAGCGATCATGCCTTGCGAACCGCGCGGATGATCCTCGCCAGGCGATCGGGATCAACATCGCCGCCGGCGCGCACCACGGCATCGCCAATGACGATTTCCACCATGTCGCTGCCCATCGCTTCAAAGCGCGTGAACTTCGCCGGCTTGCTCGCTCCCTCTGTCAGTGGCGCAACCATGCCCGACGAAAGCGCCTTGCGGCGCCATGCATAGAGCTGCGAGGGGTCCAGCCCCTCGGAACGCGCAACTGCCGACACATTACCCCCTGGCGAGAAGGCTTCGGCGACAAGCCGTGCCTTCTCTTCGTCCGACCGATGGCGCGGCTTGCGTCGGGACGGCACAGGCTCCGCCGTCAAAATCTCGAATGTTCGATGATGGCTCATACTGTCGCTCACAGGATTCTCCGCATGATTCATGCTGAAAATGAGCGATCAACCGCCTGCACGCTACGTGGGGATGCCTACGCGCTTACACACCAATGGGCTACTGCGTGAGTACTTCCCGAAAGGCACCGCCCTGAGCATTCACAGCGTCGCTAGCGGCTTTGACCGCCGCAGTCGAAGGACGCAAACCGCCACCCGGCTGCGTGCATCATTCCGATCGCGGATCACAAGGCGGATTCAAGCGATCGTCGATCGTCGCAACACCGATTGTGTTCACTCATGGCAGCAACTCGTCAAGCGCCTGCCGAGAAAGACCCTGGGTTGGAAACGCCGGCAACATGGTCGTCTGGCGCGGCATGACCCGCTTGCACGACATCGCCTTCCGCATCTCCATTGGATCAAGCCGACGATGTGGGTAATCGGAAGCTTCACCGGATGCGTACGCCGCGCGTCGATCGAGCGGCTGATGGCATATCTGACAACCCGCCGCGGCTAGGCATGCAGAACAACGGCAACATAGGCAAAGCCGGCCCAATGACGGTGTACATATGTGATGTCCGCTGCCCAGAGCTGATCGGGTCCATCGGAGATGATGTCCCGGGCGAGGTTCGGTGAGATCGGCTGATTGTGATCGCTATCCGTGGTCACCGTGTCTCGGCTAAAGGTCATGCTCGCCCATCAAGCGGCGGATCTTCTTGTGATTGACGATCATGCCTTTGTGCCGAAGGGCGGCACGGACACGACGCCAGCCATAGTGCTCGAACCCGTCGCAGATGGCAGATGGCGCAATTGCTTGGATGATCGCGGTGTCGTCTGCCAAGCGGCGCGGCTGGTCATAGAAGATCGTGCCGAGAGGCCCATCAGCCGGCATTCTTTGGCGACGGAGACCGCGGGAGCGGGGTGCCGCTGCGGCATCCTCATCGAGAGCGCCCGCCCGAAACTTCTCGACTCTATCCGGATCAGATTCCGTGAGATGTCGTGGCGCTTCGAGAGGGCCTGCAGGGACTCGCCGCCGAAATACTCCTGCGAAACTTGCCCTTAGGAATTCGATGTGGGTTCGGTGCTTTGCCATGGGCCTTCATCCTCTGAAAGCCCGGCTGCCCGGTCAATTAGCGAAAACCATCCTGTCCGGCCCGAAGGGTCCACTCCATCACGGGATCAAAATTGCACACCGAAACACAATCAGAGCCGCTTGATGCCCCATAGGCAAATTGTCTCCGACGAAGCCATGTTCCCGCACTCAAGCGGCATTTCCTCCACCAGACGCAGGCTCAAGGGGAACCTGTGGTAGAGCCGGACTGCATGTCGCGAACCGATGTAGCTTGCAGCTCAGGTTCAGGACCGCAGTGTTCATCCCATCTGACTCTGCCGCAATCCTGAACCCGAGTTAAGTTGATAACGCCCTGCCGGCCAATCATGCGCGATAGAGAGTGTGCGGTGTTTGACTAAGTATTTCCGCACCTCCTTCCCCAACCACGACTTGCTCGCTGCAACCACAAATGCGCCCGCTTTCGCCGAACAGCAGGATCGGCATATGGAAGATCATTCCGAGTTCGAGGACATCCGTAGCACCTGGCTCCAAGCTGAGGTTGCCACGCTCCGACCAATGGATGCCGGTTTGGTATCCAGTTCGGTGGCGAAAAACTTTGGGGCGCCCAGATCGCTCAATCACCTTGCGAGCGGCTGCATCCACGGCGCCCGCCGTCACTCCGGGCTTCATAACCTCAATTGCGGCTTCAAGAGCCTCCTCTGCGAGAGAATGAAGAGATTCTGTCTCCGGATTCCGACCAAGGACTGCAGTTCGGGCCAAGCCCGCGACATATCCGTGCTTTACCGCGCCGGTTTCCATTAAGGCGGGGTCGTTTTGTCTAAGCTTGTTGCGCGTTGGAGAGCCGT